>JAISZO010000306.1 GCA_031269105.1 Planctomycetaceae bacterium
TCTTGGGGGGCTTAAATTTCGGGAAAACGTACTAACGGGAATGCGTAGTTTACCAGATTAGGGACTATTCGGCAATAAAAATCTTAACGAGGACAAACCAAGACCTTCCTAATGGAAGACGACTACTGCGTAACATGAGTAAGGTAATAAGGTTTTTGGGTACTCTTTTTGCTACCCAGATTGTTTTGTTCGGAAAATAAAGTTAAAAATAAGGTTTTCATTCGTTTGGACGAAAAATCTTTTGTTTTTGTCTTGCTTTTAGAATAGTTCTGTGTACAATATAAAGTAACTCTTGTGTGTGTAATTACTTGCAGAGATCAAAGTATGCGTTTTTGAAAAAATTGTGTAAGCAGCGTTTTCATTTCGGGGAAACGAATCATGTCCGATGAAAAAATAGAGTTGCCGGAAAAATCCAATTCCAACGAAAAAAATCTCAAAAATGAGATTTTTCCAATACCCGACATGGCAGATATAACGCTTTCCCGCTTGTTTTGCAATCATTTTCAGAATATTATCATCGGCGAAACGAATGAATTAGAACAAATACGGATTCACACGAGTATTTGTGCGTTACTCGAAATGCTGCCTACCGGAATGGCGCTTCTTGGGTCCAATCAACGAATCTTCTGGACCAACAAAAAATTCTGCGAAATCGCAAAAAAAAAACCGGCACGCGGCGAAAATTTTTATCAAGTATTAGATCGCCCGAAAATCGGCGGACCAATTTATTCGCCGTTTGCCGTTGCGCGAACGACAAAAGAACCGGTCGTGACGCGCTTTGAAAATCTGCATGGTTCGGATTATCATTTTCATGTCGTTCCGTTGTTTGACTCGCAAAAAGAAGTGCATGGTTTTCTCGCCGTGCTGGAAGATATTACCGATCTGACAAAAATCAACCACCAATTAGAAGCGTTACACGACGCAGCGGGCGGTTTGGTGGACTTGACTCCTTCAGAATTGTTCGATATGAGCGTTGAAGATCGAATCGAATTGTTGAAATCGAACATCGTCCGGTTTATCGACGACATTCTCAAGGTTGACGTGGTCGAAATCCGACTTTTGAATCTAGACACGTTGGAACTGGCGCCGCTGCTCTCTATCGGCATGACGCCGGAAGCCGAGACGCGAAAATTGTACGCCAGCGCGAAAAACAACGGCGTTACCGGTTTTGTCGCGCGGCTTGGCAAAAGTTATTTCATTGACGATACCCGCGACGATCCAATTTTTCTTGCCGGTTCTCAAGACGCGAAAAGTTCCATTACCGTGCCGCTCAAATTTCATGATCAAGTGATTGGAACGCTTAATGTTGAAAGTCCGATTCCTCGCGCTTTTACGGAAATCGACCAACTTTTGATTGAAGTGTTTGCGCGGGACGTGGCGTTTGCGATTCATACGCTTGATCTTCTGACCGCCGCTCGTATCGGAACTGTCGCCGCCAGCGTCGAAGCGATTCACAGCGAAGTGGCGCTGCCGATTGACCAGATTCTCGCCGATGCGGTGAGTCTTTATGAACGTTATATCGGTCTCGACATTACGCCGGAAATTGGAGAAAAATTTGAGCGGATTTTGAACAATGCGCGGCGGATCAAAACGGTGATTCATCGCGTCGGAGCGATGATGACTCCCGGACAAGCGCATCCGACGCCGCCGAAAAATCCGCGTCCTTTACTCAATCAAAAGCGGATTCTCGTGATTGATGAAGACGAAAACGTGCGGCGTTCGGCGCATGAATTGCTGGCCAGTTACGGTTGTATTGTCGAAACGGTTCCTAACGGCGAACTGGCGTTGATGCTTGCTAAAAACGCAAAATACGACGTGTTTATCGGAGCAATCAAACTGCCCGACATGAACGGCTACGAGTTTATGTTAAAATTGATTGAACTGACCGGAATCGATCCGCCGCCGTATATTATGATGGTTGGTTTCGGCTACGACAGCAATCACACCCGTGTTAAAGCCAACCAACGCGGACTCCGCGCCGTACTTTACAAACCGTTCCGTCTCGATCAATTGCTCAATACGGTTGAAAAAATTATTTACTCGAAACAACAATACTGCGAATAAAATTTTGGCGCAAATCTTAAGGTAATTTCTAATAATCCGCGTATCTGTGGCGACAAATATCTGATTATTAAATACGGTTGTTTATTTTTTTCTTGAAAAATAGTCGTTGTCTTTTGGTTAAAATTGGTGTAAACTAGAAAGTGTTGCGGTAAAATTGCGGAAATGGTAACATCAGTTGATAACTTTTTATCTCATTGAACTTTGTTCGATAATCTTCATTAAAAATTTGGTCGGAAAATTATGGCGGAATCTGCGGTCAACGACATTCCTGAACGTTTTTTGCGTAAGAAAAAATCTCTTGAAGTCGATAAATTATTTCGCGCGTTGGTAAAAATTGAGGGAAGCGACCTTCATTTGAAAGCGGATCGTCCGCCGTTTGTACGGCATCGCGGACGGCTGAAAGCGTTGGATCGCGGACCAATCGACGACGAAGAAATGGCGCGATTGATTTTTCCCATGATGGACGAGCGAAACCGTAAAATTTTCAACGACACAGGCGGCGCCGACTTTGCCCATACCTGCGAAGTTGATGGAATCGTGTGGCGATTTCGCGTCAACGTGCTTCAGCAAATGGGACACATGGGACTTGTCGCGCGGCGTATTAACAATAAAATCCCGCGATTGGAAGACCTTCACTTGCCGGTGCTGTTGTATGAATTGTGTAAATTTGATCAAGGAATGGTTTTGCTGGCGGGCGTAACCGGTTCTGGGAAAAGTACGACAATTGCGTCGATGTTGAATTGGGTCAATCAGAATTATTACAAACATATTCTGACGCTCGAAGACCCGGTGGAATTTCTTTTCACCGACGATAAATGCCTCATCAATCAACGCGAGATCGGGCAAGACGTGATTGACTTCGGTATTGGCATGAAACACGCGGTGCGGGAAGACCCGGACGTAATGCTTGTCGGAGAAATGCGCGACCGCGAAACGTTTGAAACTGCAATTCACGCGGCGGAAACAGGTCACTTGGTTTTCGGAACGATTCACGCTTCCAGCGCGCCGAGTACGATTGGGCGTATTCTCGACCTTTTCCCGCAAAATATGCACGCGGCTATCCGCAGCGCGCTCGGTTTCAATATGCGGGGAATCGTAGCTCAAAAATTACTGCCGTCAATTCTTCCGGGCGTTCAGCGCGTTCCGACATGCGAGATTATGACGTTCAATCCGACGGTGCGAAAACTTGTTTTAGAAGAACAAGACGAAAAATTAGGCGACGCGATCCGTATGTGCGCTCTGGAAGGAATGCAGGATTTTACGATGAGTTTGAAGGGGTTGATTCAGGCGAAAAAAATTGAACGCGCCGTCGCTTTTGAAGTTGCCCCAAACGTCGATGCGTTAAAAATGGCGCTCAAAGGTATTGAAGTAAAAGAACCGGGAATTTTGTAATTTGTTTTGACGCTAAACGAACATTTTGCGAAAGAAATAACGCTGCATTTTTAACAAATAAGTTTTTCAACAAAAAACTTATTTTTACTTTATACTCATAGCGCTTAAAATTTCGGCTCTCGCGGAACGCCGAGACGTCGGAGGATTCCTTAAACAAAATCTCTGTGACTTTGACGCCTCTGTGTGAAACAAAAAGTATAAAGTAATTCAGTATATTTTTACATTATTTTTTCCCAAAACAACCTCATTAGCAAAATTGACTCTCGGAGAATCAAAATCGGATATTTGAGAGTAAAAATCGACTCCAATGAAAAACAGCAAGGAGATTTTTTAATGATTTTTCTCAAAATTGAAAATCCGTTGAAATATTTCAAAATTTCTCAAATTTTGAAGAAAAATATTTTAGGATTCTT
>JAISZO010000390.1 GCA_031269105.1 Planctomycetaceae bacterium
CATTGTCCCGCAGAAAAACTCAACAAAAAACGATACCACAAAAATTGGCTGCAAAACCTACTCATCGCAACTTCAAACTCAAGAAAAAAACAAAACACCTAATACGGTAGATTCAGAAAAATTTTTTCAATCGCGTTCGTATCTGACGCGGTAAGTTCAATTTATTCCGGTTTAGCCGTCTTGCGATTATGAAATTCATAAATCGACTCGCAGACGTCGCCGATCATAAGTTTTACTCCTAACTATTGCAATTTAGCGATTAGTTTTAAAAACTTTTTGAGTGTAGCCTGACGCAAACATGCTTAAAAAAACAGAGATTACAAATAAATATAAACCCCAATGAATCGATACGTCGACATATCGGTTCATGCCGCTCAGCTTTGTTATGCAAAGGATAACCGAGACGACGTAGACGTCCAGCATCGACCATTTACCGATCGTTTCGAGCCGGCGTAATATGTTTTGTATCGTCGTCTTACTTTCGATACGCCAACAAGCGATAAGTAAAATCGTTTTGATAAGCGGAAAACAAATCGAAAAGACAAAGATCACAGCGCCGAGAAACCGGTTTCCTGAGGTGAATAACCGCAGGACGCTCTCCAAGAGCGAAAACGTTGTTTTATCATAGTAAAGCGTAATATCAAATACGGGAACGCTTATTGCGGCGTTAACGGTAAAAGTCATTAACGGCGAAAAGATACCGATAAAAAACGCCGCTATCTGCATGGCGATTAACGTAAAGAATAATCGCCGTTGCGCGGCGTTTGTTCGCGGCGTCGACCGACAAGCGTTGAAATCCTGCTCGTCGGCGTCCGTCGGCTCTCTACAGGAATTATTTCTCCGCGTCACTCGAAACAAAAACCGACTTTATCCACCGAGCCGCCCACCAAAGATGTTTGGCGTCCATCGTCGTTTGGTGTTTGTCGTGATAAAGCTCGACGCGTCCTTCGGGATATTCGCCCGTAGGGTCGAGCGATAGGACGATAACGTAATCTCCCGGTTTTCTGGTAACCGCATACGGATCTTCGCTCTTACCGGATCGACCTAGTACAAAACCCAACGTCCCGCACAAGCGCGTAATGATAATGCCGGTAAATATCCGGCTTTTCTCTCCATTCGCCATACGTAATTTTCCTTTCATTTTATTTTTTGTTTTAAAATTTTCCATTCCAATTGCTTTCCGTCTGACGCCCGGCTTTTTTGTAAGCCGTACAATTTCCGTTAAATATCTGTAATGATCTGCGCTGCTTTTAAAATAATTGCAAACCGTATAAACGGCGTAAGTTACTCCAACAATAACCGTATCATCGTTTCATAATACGCTTTGATAACTTCAAAATTTCCCGGCAACGCCCCTAATGCGTTGGAAAAATAGTAAGACGCTTCGGTCAATTTACCGGAATTATGTAACTCAACGCCTTTGTTATACGGTTTTTGCCAATTTTGACCTGCCTCCTTTATTTGCTTGAGTTGAACAGGCGGATTGCCCGATACGGAAGATTTTCTTTTACCGCAAGAATGTGCAATAAAGCAAGTCCAAATAACAAAGGCGATAATAACAATCATGAGTTTTTTGTTCATATTTTTATTTCCCGTTAAAGTTTTACTTGTTTTTCAAAATACAATAGCGAGGCGTATCAATTTTTTTTATTTTTCCCAAGAAGTTTTCTAAACTTCTTCATATAAAAAAGACTATCAAACCAATTCAGACCGCTCAAAAAGAACGAGCAAATAAAAATCGGAAATCTCCACATTGTTTATGAGTTGAATGTAATTTGCAACTTGCGATTTCTAATTGTCATTTGCCCGATAGTCGTGCGACATTCATTCAAAATTCTCGATTCTGAAAAAAATACAAAATTACAAATCATAACATACAGTATATTGAAATAAAAATATTGACAAGCAATTGAGCATAATTTTTTAACAATATTATTGCATTGAATAATAAAACACCAAACAAAAATCAAATTTTCTTATATTTATTGCACGTTATTATATTTTATTTTGAAAAAATCATTTTTCATCGTAAAACAATAGAAAAAAGTCGAATTTTTTGTTTATAACAAATTTTATCAATTTTAATAAACCATGATTGCGATGTCGTCAGACAATTTACTCATAACAGAAAGAACGGTAATTTGGAATAACTGTTTTTGTATTAAATCGGCAAAAGAGTTATTCTTCAGTTTCGAACTGCCGTTGTGAGGCGCGCTACTCACGCACGGGAAGACGCCTTGGGGCATTCATCATTCATGGCGAGGGAAAATGCGTTACAAAGAACATTCCAAATTGCTCTTGTATCGCTTTCGGGAATTTGTTATGTTTCTCCATCACTGCGAATACTTGCGGCTTTCGCGGATAAAAAATGAAACGGAAAGAGACAAGCGATGTCCCGATATTTTTATACGTTTGCTTTATTGTGCGTTTGGGCAATTTTGACGGCGCCGGTCTATGCGCAGTTTCAGTTGTCTGATCATTCCGGTTATCAGGGAACGCCCGCGTATGGAAATCCGGCGGCTGGAACTTCGACGTTTTCTCCTAACGCGCCGACTCCGCAAAATCAAAGTTATCCGGCAGTTGCGAATCCAACTCCTTATTACGCTTATCCCGCGACGTCGGCGCCGCCAATACAACAACCGTATCCGCAGCCGATTCAACAGCCGACTCCGCAAAATCCGGCATATTCCGTTCCGCAACAACAACCGCCGATACAACAATTTCCCGTACAACAACAACCGGTCGTCATGGACGCAACGGCTTATCCTGTCGCGGCAAATCCCGCGAATCACGCCTTTGCCGTACCAATCGACAATACAAACGCAAATTTCAACGCGAACGTAAATACGAACGCCGAAATCAACGCGATCAACATTCCGGTCTTTGACGTTCCGCAATTTCAAACGCCGGACGTTTCCGCCGTTTCTTCCGCGCCGATAGGAGCAAACGGATTGCCAAGCGATACGCCATTCCTTGCGTTTCATTCGCCAGTGGGAAACGCTTTCGGTACGATAAATAAAAATAGCGAAACGGTTCCGGCGTTTCAATCGGCAAATTCCATCGGCGCGAGCGTTCCCGAATCCCGTCCGGGATTATTGTTTTCGTCGCAAGAACGTCCGACCGACCGCGCGGCGGCAGACCGTGAAAATTATGAGCGATGGCGAATCATCAAGGAAACGAAAAATACCAACGCATGGATGGAACCGTTGCCGTCTTACAGCGGACCGCTTGATTTTCGGACTGTCGGACGCCCCGACGACCGAACGCCGTTAGAAAATTTGCTGGTTTCTTTTCACGAAGAAGGAGCGAAACAAGACGAATACGCTTACGACTGGGAAACGGAAGAAAAACATTATTTCGATTTCTCGATGCTCGATCCGACGCGGGTCGGTAAACAGATGAAACGTTGGGTAGGACTCAGTCTAAGCGAAGAGAAAGCCAAAAAGAATTTTCAAGACGGTCTTGACGCGATGAAAGCGGAAAAATATATGAAAGCGGCAGACCTGTTTGAATGGGCGGCGTATTACGCGCCGAAAACGATTCTTGAAGAAGACTCGCGTTATCACGCGGCGGAATGTTATTATCGGGTGGGACGAAATTACGACGCGTCGCAGCAATACAAACGAATTATTCTCGACTTTCCGAGTTCGCAATACAAATCGGAAATCATCAAAAATTTATATGAAATCGCCAAAACATGGATTAAACAAACGGAAGGAAAATCGGGTTACGTCAATATCACGGACAAATCGCGTCCGAGATTTGACACGTTTGGACATGCAAAAGGAGCGTTGGAAACGATTTATATCAACGTTCCGCGCGATCCGCTTGCGGACGACGCCGTTTATTTGCTGGCGGTTTCGTACATGCGGCGGGCGACGAAAGTTCAGGGCGACGTGAATTATGAACATGCCGCCGAATGTTTCAAACAGTTGCGCGATTTTTATCCGAACAGCGAATACATTGTCGATGCGATGCGGTGGGAGGCGATTTGTCACAAATACGCGAGTCTCGGCGCGGATTACGACGCGGCGCAAATCAATCAAGCAGGCGAAATTGCCGACCAATTGTTGTTGCAACACGCCGTGCGGTTAGACGCAAACGCGCAGGAAGAAATACTGAAAGTCCGCAATGAAGTGACGGAAAACAAAGCGGAAAAACTTTGGCTGACGGGACAATTCTACGACGTCCGCAAAGAATACCGCGCCGCGCGGCTGCAATATGAATTATTGCTGGAGAAATATCCGGCGACAAAACATGCGGAAAAAGCGAGAAAGCGAATCGAAGAAATCCGCGATTTTCCGCCCGAACCGGTCTCCCCGCTGGCAAAAATCAAAGGAATATTTGTGAAGTAAGTTATAAAGTTAAAAGTTGCAGGGGCGGCGCTTCGTTCAGTTCAGAACGAAACGTAAGCAAGTGAAAAAATTGAAACGTAGATAAAGCGGCGATAATATACTCTTTACACTTTAGAGTAAGTCTTTAACCGGGATTTTGCGTTAAAAATGTCGGAATTGGTATTGTAGGAAATCCAAAAACCATGTTACGCTTCCGTTTTTGGGCATAGCAACCTTATTAACGAAAGGCGTAACATGGAAGTGAAGTTGCCTTATCGCACGGATTTGACGGACAAGCAATGGCAAATCATCAAAAAATTCATCCCGAAGCAAAAGCAGGGGCCG
>JAISZO010000168.1 GCA_031269105.1 Planctomycetaceae bacterium
CATTTTGTCATGGGCGGTGTGATGGGCTCGGTGTGGTCGAAAAAACGCGTGTTCATTCAAACGCCGTCGGGTCGGAATCGTTTGAACGTTTTGGGAGCGATCAATCCGCTCACGCAAAAGTTACTGACCGTGGTGAACGAGGATGATATCAATGCGAACTCGTTGGAGTAACTTAAAAATTCATTTTATGGATAAAAAAGCGATGAAATAGCAACGATTTAGGAACAAATTCTTACGCAAGAAGGAATCCCCAAAAACGGCTTGATTTTCTATTGCGCATATTAACCAAATGTTTTCGCGTTGTATAAACAGAGCTTAATGAAAAATTACTACGATTAAAGGACGTCAACCGTCTTGCTCAAAATAGAAAAAGGTATATATTATTAAGTCGATAGTATTAAAAATACAATCAGCCTATCATAAGATTTAGAAGATTTTGACAAAGTGTGAAATGCATAAGAATGTTATACGCCAAAATTTGAAAAAAAGTATTTTTTTTGTTATCAAGAATGCGTTTTTTTTATTGATTTTATACTTTCTGATAAGTTCAGTGATAAAGAATCATATATTTAAAGAAATTTGGGATGGTCCTAAAAATTATTACCTTTTGTCAATAGGTTTTTTATGTTATCTTATTAGCGTCTTCTTATCTCTTCTGCGATGGCACATATTAGTTCACTCGCTGAATATTTCCATTCCGTTTTGGAAAACATTACGAATCGGTATCGTCAGTTTGTTTGTTAGTATGCTTCCAGTGGGAGCATTAATTGGCGGCGATATTTCTAAAGCGTGGATGCTGAGTAGAAATCATATTGGTAAAGGAGCGGAAAGTTTAGCAAGTATCATTGTTGATCGTTTTATCGGTTTGTTTTCTATGTTTACTTATGTTTCTATCATTGCTTTTGTATCTGATTTTCACTCTTCTGCGCTGGGATGGGCAAAATATCTTTGTTGGGGAACAACTATAACGTCAATTCTGTTTGCTTGCATATTTTGTATTTTTTTGTATTGCCCTGATTTTTTGTATGACAAATTATTGAATATTTTAGGACGTATTTTCTACATTGGTTCTTTTTTACAACGTTTGGCAAAAGCTGTTCGTTTTTACAAAACAAAACCATTCTTGCTTATTGCTGCGTTTTTCATAGGTTTTTTTATTCAAACGCTTTTAGCGACCATGTTACACTTTGCAGGTTGCGGATTGTTTGAGAATACGCAAAATTATATAAAAAATCTTACTATAATACCTATCAGTATAGGAACTGTTTACATTCCTATCCCTATTGGTCCTATGGAAGTTGTGTTGGATTGGTTTTATACTCATACAGCGCATGCGAACGGAACATTCGGAAAAGCAGGCGTTGGTATTATTATTGCGATTGTATTCCGATTTTATATTATGTGCGTTGCTTTTTTAGGGTTCTTTTATTATTTATTTTGTCCCAATGATATTTCAACGTCTAAACTCAGGGAAAAATAAAATGTTTCATTTGCTGATATTTCATAACGCTTTGTATCCCGTGAATATGATAATAAATTTTATTTGGGGATGGTATATCAAAATAAAACATCGGGGAAATTTAATTGCATGTCGCGTCAATTTCCCTAAAAGTACAAGTTTATGGAAATATCCGAAAGAGTCTGTTTCTAAATTAACAATAATTTCTCCATTGGATTACTCTCAAACAGAATCGTTAGACTACCTTGTTTCATTGCCGACCGATTACAACACAACGGCAAAAAAATATCCGCTTATTTTATTTTTACACGGCGCGTTTGAGCGAGGAAATAACGTGTTTATTGTTCCGAGACACGGTCCGCTCAAATATTTTCGTAAAAACCCTGATTTTGCAAAAACAAACCCATTTATTATTGTTGCTCCTCAATGTAAAAGAGACCATTATTGGAGTCACGAACAAATGTTATTATTGCTTGACGAGGTAGAACGAAAGTTTCGGGTAGATTCCAGCCGTATCTATGCGACAGGTTTCAGTTTAGGCGGATACGGCGCATACATGTTAGCTGCGGAATCTCCCAAGCGATTTGCCGCTGTTGTTCCGATATGCGGCGGCTATCTTCCATCGGAAGCCGCAAAATTGTGTGACGTTTCTTTATGGATTTTTCATGGAGACAGAGACCCAACAGTTCCTGTTACACAAGCAATGAATATGGCGGAAGCTATTAAAAATGCGGGGGGTAGAAAAACAAAAGTCGCCATTTATCCCAATGTTGGGCATAATATTTGGACGCAAACTTATTGTAACCCTGATTTATATAATTGGTTACTGACGCAAACAAACGGTAGTATTTCATCAATCTATTCCGGCAACGACAGCTTGAACAAATGAATATGTTGGAGAAACAAATCTTCTTCTTAATTTTTTTTCGTCGTAATATCTTTTTCCAGCGGAACTTGCCGATTCGTTTTGAATATCGCAAAATCCCAATGAATTTAGAAAAAAAGGCGTCTTTTCCGGCGCTATTCCCCACTGGAGAGGTTCTTCTTTATCATGCCATGTTTTTCTTGTGTAAAATTTTTCTGACGGCATAAAATGTAAATAATCAAAAAGAACGCTGCTTCCCGGAATAGAATGTTCCGCGATAAAAGTCAATGTATTACGAACGGCTTCTTCCGTCAAATAAAAAGAAACGCCTTCCCAAAGAAAAAAAGTTTTCAAAGTTTTTTGATAACCATATTTCTTAAGAGACTCTTCTAATAAATCTTGCGTAAAATCAACAGGAACATAACGCACATGAGAAAAAGGAAATCCTTGAATATTTTTCATAATTTCTTTTTTTCGGTTTTGTGTTGCGGGAAAATCCACTTCAAAAACAGAAAGCTTCATATCAGGCGAAAAAAGACGATAAGCACGCGAATCGAATCCGGCTCCTAAAATGACGAATTGTTCCACTCCATCGTGAATTGCTTTTTTCATTGCGTCGTCAAAGAAACGCGTGCGCACAATGACCAAATTACTAACGCCAATCTCTTTCCAATAATCTAAATAAATTCTAATCAACCAATTTGGGAAAATACTTTGTCCCATCAGAGTAGAATTAGGAGGAACAAAATAATGAGCAAACGGGTCGCAAAAAAGCCGTTTTTCCTCGTTTTTTTTACTTTCGATAGCGCGTCTTAAAGCAGTCCCGACGGCAGTTGTACTTGATTTTTCTTTTATCATTGACTTTTTTGATATTTTCTAATTTTTTCAATCTGTAAACAAAAATCATTTTACTGTGAAAATATTCTACATTTATTATCTTTCGCCGTTTTTTAATCCATGCAAATGTTTTAGTTTACCAATTCAATCTTCAGATGAAACTGTAAACATACTTCTCATAATTGAAATTACATTTTTATTTTGCTCCAGAACTTCCAATTCATAGTTTTCCTCGACAAATAAGCGACAATTTCTGATCATGTAACGTGTACAAACAAATTTTTATGTCGGCTACTACCGATATAAAATTCAAAATCTAATCGATTTTTCCCCTTTTTCTTAACATATCAGCTACATATTCGCCGGCTTTCCATGCTGTTTTTTGATAATCGGGAATAATTTTATGGAGATGATCGCTGATAAAGTTTTTTTGTTCGAGGAGTTTTTCTATCAATTCCGCAAGTTTTCCATTCTTAATTTGTTTGAAAGAAACGATCCAATCTCTGTTTTCTTGTCCGAAAATATCTTCATTGATACCAAGTGATTTTCTACTGTAGGAAATCGCCAAAGTTGGAATACATGAAGAGTAACCGGCAATGGCGGCATGTGTCCGCATACTTGCTATTGCCAAAAGGCGGGAAATAACCCATTTCATTTCCATACAAGAATGTTTTCGAGGATCATAGACAAACACGTCTTTTTTCATACCTTCCGGCAGATATTGATGTAATTTGGTTTGAAAGATATAATCGTTACATTCTGGGAAAATCCAATTCGGCATCATGACATGAGGAATAAGAATAATCGGCTGCGATATTTTTTTTCTAACATCAATAAGAATCTCTAAATTTTGTTGAAACCATTGTTTAGGCGTAATATTGGAAACCTGCGATCCGTAAGGCGAGAGGTCAAGACCAACGGCTCCGGCATTTAAGGCGTCGTCAATTTCTTTCGGTAAAAACGGAGATTCGTTTTCAATGGGGGAGTTTCCCTGAACTGGCATTGATTGAACCGGAAGCGTAAAAGCGGGATCGGCAACTTTGCGAACATTTTCAACCAATCCAAGCGTATGGAGGTAACGAACCGTTTCTGATTCTCTTGCAAGAATTAAATCAAGATTCCCAAACATTTGAGTCATAATACGTTCGATACGGGAACCTTGCGGAAATGGACCAATACTAGCTCCCCAAAGAAACACGGGCGTTTTCAAACGCGACGCATGATAAAACGGAGCGGAATTGATGCGAAGAGCCAAACGTCCATAATCCATGACTAAAATATCTCCGGCAATAGCCGTAAACGCCGTAGCATCTTTCATATATTGGCTAATTTTGCAATGCGGAAAATATTGCCATAAACCGGAGATGATCAAATATAATCCCCATGCATAAATTTTCCCCGGTTTGACTTCATAAACCGAAGGAGAAATTGCCATCTTATCCACACATGCTCCTGTAAATTCTCCTCCTTCCCTTTGAAAAACACTGGAATAGAGATGAGGTATTTCGGGAAGGTATTTTTCAAAGATACGGCAAGTGCAAACCCGAACCGCTTGGTCCCCTCGATTACTATCGTTATTGCCTCCGCAATCAATGATAATTGGATTTAATATTTCATTGTTGACTGTCATGGAAAAATTTTTTTATATAAAAATTAAAAATTGCAACGTTTCTGTGAAAATTTTTGTTATAAAAAATAAGAGTGTAGTTTTCCAATTCGGAAAAAATTTATTGGTTGATTTTATCATCGTTGTCTCAATCATTTTCATCGCGTTAAAGCGGAAGCCATTTTATCTTTAATCTTGTCTGCAAAACAAGCGTTAGAAATTTTTTGTATAGAATTATATAATAATTCAAAAGTTACGCAAGTCAAGGGATTTTAGTAAGAACGTATTGTCTTTTAAAAAAGAAATCTCTCAAAACTTTTTTCTTCGCAATGATTTTTTTGATTTTTCGTCTTGTCTTCAAGATTTTGCGGTTTTGTGGTAAAATGTATTTTTAGAAATTTTCGACAATTCATTTCATTGCGAGGAAAATATGGGCGTTCTCTCCGACTTGAAAGTTATTTATCACATGGCGTTACGTCCGGTGCGCGGAAAAGACCACGCGTCGAGGATGGAAAGTTTTTACGGCGGTCAGGCGGAAAATTACGACAATTTCCGTAAGCGTTTGTTGAAAGGACGCGAAGAATTATGGCGGCGTCTCGGCGTTCAGGACGGCGAAGTTTGGATTGATATGGGCGGCGGAACCGGCGCGAATCTTGAGGCGTTTGGCGAGGACGTTCGGCGGCTGAAAAAAGTTTACGTGGTCGATCTTTCCGGTTCGCTTTTGAAAATGGCGGAGCAGCGGGCGGAATCGCGCGGTTGGCAAAATGTGGCGGTTGCGGAAGCCGACGCGACAAAATTTATCCCGGAAGAACAACAAGTCGACGTCGTCGCGTTTTCTTATTCGCTGACAATGATTCCCGATTGGATTGCGGCGATGCAACATGCTTATCAACTTCTCAAGCCGGGCGGACGAATCGGCGTGGTGGATTTTTACGTTTCGCGGAAACATCCCGACGCGGCGTTTCAAAAACACGGCTGGGCAACGCGGTCGTTTTGGCCCGTCTGGTTTGCGTCGGACAACGTTTTTCCGTCGCCGGATCACGTCCCGTTTTTGCATCGCCTCTTCGAGCCGGTTTACTTTGAAGAATGCAAAACCCGTATCCCTTGGTTTCCGATTCCATTTTTCAAAATGCCGTATTACATTTTTATTGGACAAAAAAAAGAAAAAGATTGATCAAACTTCCGCAGGTCGATATGCGGTTATGAAAATTACGTCCTCGTCCCGAAAGGACGCGAGAAAATTAAAAGAAAAGCTGACGCGACAGATCTTTTCGAAACAGGGGCGCTTCTCTGTATTTCTGATACAGACGGTTTTGTTTGGATTCAAAAGACGTCAAAAGAGAAAGCGTCTTTTCGGAAATCCGATCGCCGGCGTTTTGTTGAAGAAACTGACTTGCCGTTTTCCGTTCCAGACGGGCGAGATAGTCGATTCCCGTTCCGGCAAATCCGCAGGTCCGGCAAAAATACCAGAACGTCTCCGGCGGAGAGAGTAAAACGGAATCAAGAAACGCCGTTTTCCCGTGTTTGAGACAAAATTCGCAAGGGATCGGACGCCCCTCTGTGATATGATAGTGGGTATGCAGACTTTTCGCATGACACTGAAAATAATCTCCGGAAGAAAGGGACATAAGTGAACTGGCGTTTTCTTTTAGACACAATGGAACAATCCGGTTATTCCTTCCCGGACTACATGACCAGGAACGATAAAACAGCGTCGGGCGACGCAAATTTCTTTTCCAATGATAAGGAATTACGGCTGGATTCTCAACAATACGTTTTTCTCTCGGCGTTCCGGGATCGGGAAAAACGTCGTTTGGAAAATGTCTCGGGAACGCCGTCGGATTGCCCGTCGTGCAGTTGACGATGGGGAAAGTTCTCGGCTCTTACGTCGGCGACAGCGAGAAAGCGATGTTAAAAGCGTTTGAGACGCTCGACGAAGCGGCGCC
>JAISZO010000074.1 GCA_031269105.1 Planctomycetaceae bacterium
AGAAAAGAGGTCGCAAGCCGATTGATCGCAGGCGGATCATCAACGCCCTGTTTTATTTGGTGCGAACCGGTTGCCAATGGCGAAATCTTCCTAAAGAATTTCCGAAATGGAAAACGGTATACACGGTTTTCAGGCGTTGGCGAATCGCCGGAATTTGGAAGGAGATTCATGACGCGTTGAATCGTATCATGCGTAAAATCAAGGGAAAAAAGCCGACGCCGTCCGTTGGGATCATGGATAGTCAAACGGTGAAAACGACGGAAAGCGGCGGCGAACGCGGCTACGATGGCGGCAAAAAAATCAATGGTCGCAAACGCCGCATCATGGTCGACACGCTTGGATTGATCATGGTCGTGGTTGTTCACACGGCTTGTATTCAGGATTAGGACGGCGCCAAACTTGTTTTGAACGCCATTGGCGACCAATTCAAACGTTTGAAGGTGATCTTCGCCGACAGTGCGTATGGCAAAATGGGTTTGCCGGATTGGACGAAGCGATATTTCGGTTGGATTTTGCAAACGGTACTGCGACCGGTCAACACGAAAGGCTTTGTGATTTTGCCGAAACGCGGGATCGTCGAGCGAACCTTTGCGTGGATCAACAAATACCGGCGAAACTCGAAAGATTACGAACGAAACACCGATTCCGCAAAAGCAATGATACATATTGCCATGACCGCAAGAATGCTGCGATACCTGCAAAATAGAAAATTTACTGTTTGAAGACACTTTCTAATACAAAACGAATGCTAATCGTTTCCAAATCAGAAGTTCGTCTTGGTCCGATATTTGTATCAAATTCCATAATAACACGATAACCTTGTTTCCAAATTTCTGAAAAAACAGGTTTTAGTCGATTAATAATGGTTTCTGGTTCTTTTTCTTCAGACAAGACGTCATTAATTTTTTCTATGGCGCCAAGAATTTTTTGTTCTGTTTCTGAAAGATGATCTTTTGGAATATAAATTTTCCGCGTGTAACCATTTGTTAATGGAACTTTATCTTCCGCCTCTGTATAGTATGACGAAAACGCTAAAGTAATCAACGGTAATAGAATAAATAGTAAGTTTTTCATAGTCGTCATGTTTTCAAAATTTTACCGTTGTTATTTTCTTTCTTCACGGATTTTATTTCTCAATGCGTCCAATTCATCAGACGCTCTTGAACGCGGAATATTTTCTTCAATAATTTCATTTTTAATTGCCCGAAAGAGTTGCATTGCTTCTTCGTATTCCGGCGGCGAACCAAGTTTGGCGTATTCTTCCTTCATGAAATTCAGAAAATCATCGTAGTCTAAGAAAATTGCTAGACGCATAAAATCAACACCATGATTCATAATAAGTTGATTATACATATACTTAAGCATGAGATTTTTATCTGCGTTTTTATTTTTCAAATCATTAAAGTTTAATAATTCATATTTGGCATAATGACAATATTCTTTGAATGCGTCTTCTTTTCGTCCAAGCTTATAATATATTCTTGGAATATCAAGATTGTCCCATGAAATCGATTGAAATTTTTGATGAACCTCTAATGCCTTTTCATATTCTCCGTTAAGTTCATAAGCATAACCAATATATTTTTCATTTTGTTCATACTCATAATAATCTTCTTTATGGGCAATGTCGTACATTTTTTTTGCCCAAATAACAGCTTGATTTCCATCGCCTTCTTTCATTGCCGCATGGTATTTATGAGCTGCGCCTTTAAAATTGTAACCATGTTCATAGTCATATCTAAATTTGAAGATAAAAATATAAATACCAACAATAACAATTAAAAACATAAATGCAGAGACTATAATTATTAGTATAAAAGCACAAATGATCTGTTTTAAGCTGATTATTTTCATGTTTTTTAATTATGTCATTTGAAGCCAACATGAGAGGCGTAAATTCAAAAATTTCTCTTGAATTTATGCCGTGTCAAATTCTTAATACCTATTGTAAAATATGTATGTAAGTTGTACTATTGAAAACATACGCAACAGCATTATATGTTTTTGTTTTTTGCAAACCACCGATGAGATATTCTTGAACAAGCACTTCTGTATCAGGTAAAAGTCCGCCAACAAGTGAATCAAGGAATGAAAGTAATGTTGTCGCAGCAATTTCCGTATGCTGTCCTATCAGTTCTTCTCCCCATAAATCTCCAATAGACGAATGATCATCAAAAAAAGGCGCTGGTGTATATGTTCCACTAAATCCATGATAAATTCCTCCATTTGAACTCAAAAGATCAGCTTGAGCTGTGGAATCATTTCCATGACACGCATGAATTACTAAAGCTCCTAATTTATAATTTAATGCCGTTCCAATTGTCCATGTACTTTCTATTCCATTTAAAGAAGTGTTGGAGGAGATTTTACCATAGTCGATACTCCATAAAGGACCGGAAGTAAAACCATGAGAACCTTTGCTTCCAATGGAAGTTGGACTCCCATGTCCCATCATATAAAGACCATGAATAGATTTAGATTCCGCCAGTATTTCTATTCCTCTAGCAAAATCCCATTTTGCAGCATCTGTTGCATAATTATAATATGAATCATTATTGAAAACAACGACATTGAAACCAAGATTGCTCAATTCCGCCTGATTTTGACCAAAACTCATCCACCATTGACCGATATTTCCCATTTCCCCAAACCAAGCCATATAGATCGTGTTTGGTATCTCGAAATTCTGCACACCCCAGAGAATATCAGATTGCAAAAGATTGGTGGGCGTTTTTGTTGTGCCGTTAAATAAAGTTATGGAACTTGTCGTATATGTTAGCCATTGTCGAAACTCGCCACGTTCCAATCCAATTTCATCAGCCAATTCTCCTACAGTGACGCCGCCGTAGGCAACCGCCGACGCTCTTGCTCCATTATCCCGCTCTACTTTCCACTCGCTAATAGTAATCGTTACGACTGCTTGATCGTAAAGTTGCGTATGTACTTCGTCAAAAACACGAATTGTCAATGGATAAGAAGCCGCTAAATTAAGATTTTTCAAATCCGCAACAGCAGTGATTATTCCGGCGCTTTCATCAATTTCAAATAATCCCTCTGCATTTCCGCTGACAATCATATACTTTACAGAATGATTTTTCTGCGCGTCAATTTGCGTTAAAGTAGTAATTTCTGTTCCCGCCGTTGCTTTATGATTGATATATGATTTATAGCTATCTCCGTTAATCGGCAAAGGACTTGATTGCGACGTTGAATCGGCGTCCGATAAAAACTCCGGCGCTTGATAGATAGTAACAGTTCCGCCAGTACTGTCGATTGGGAAATGATACTTGGAATTATTCGAATTCACATCGCTAACATTGGCGTACGCTTTTGTTATCGTAAGAGTTACCGTTTCATCTTGCTCAAAAATAGAATCTGTCATGGCAATCAAGCTTATCGTAACGGACGATTGACCGGCAGGAATGATCGCTTCTCCCCGAACAACGCCGTTTGTTGTCCATGTGGAAATATAAGCGCCGCCGTTATTGTAATCACCGCCGCTCAAAAGTTGATAATCTTGTTGGTCGGTTGTTCCCCAATTACTTGCCTGAGCCGTTCCGCCCAGCGTAAACTCGACAATAACGTCATATCTTTCATCGGTACAATTCTCATCGCCCGGCGTTTTCGTAATGACATAAGAACCCAAACGGTCTTCGACTGACAACCATGTACACGGTTCTAGCGCCGCGCTATCCGGTAACCTCTGAAGAAAACGTCCAGTTATCGTTATCAATCACGTTAATAACAATTTCAGAAGACGAAATTTCATATTCCGCATTGTCATGTTCTGCGGAGAGCAAAGTAAATGTAATGATTTCCGAAATTTCCGGCGCATAGTCGTCGTTAATCGGTATCTGATAGTCATAAGCGTCATCGCCGGCGGGAATAACAAAAGAAGTTGTTAATGTCGATGTTTCCGTTGTTCCATTGAGGTAAGTAATTTCTCTCGCAACTTGAAAATGCACCGTCACGTCCATTGTGGAATCCAAATCAGCGGCGTCGCTACGGCTGATAGCGATAACGGCATAATTGACTTCTCCCTCAATCAATTCCAGAGACGGCGTTTCCGCTTCAATACTTCCGCCTTCATAAGTTCCAAAACCGCAATCATCTTCTTCGGCTTGAGAAGATTGAGACGATATATTATGCCACTCGCTTTCCAACAAATTCACGTCCAAATTCGATTCAAGAAACGCTCCGTAAATATCGTCGTTCTCTAACTCGCTCAACGAAACGGACTGCGATTCTTCCGAAGACGTTGACGTTTGATTATCGGCAACAACGGAATCTTCCTGCGTAAAATCAGAAAAATCATCAACGAGAAGTTGCCGCGTATTCACAGACAACAATTCGCGTTTCTCCAGCAATTCCAAACCAAGTTTGCGCGGATTGCCGGCGTCCCGATTGTTCGTTTCTGTTTTGAACAACGATTGAATCAAATAAGAATAAAATGATTTTTTCATCGACATAAAATATTCTCCTAAAAAATAAAACTATCAATAAGTCAAACGTTTTAACGATTTATTGAAAATAAAAACGCATTATTTTGGTTCAGGGCAATACTCGACAAGGACAGTTTCCAATCCGATTCCGTCTTCAAGTTCCCGCAAAACGCGAAACGCAAGATCGTCGTCGCGCATGTAATCCTCCAGCGCGACAAAACGCCATGCGCGATCCAAATGACATGCGTATAACAGAATGCTTCCGCGCTCGTTCACAAGCGCCGCCGCTTTCGCATAATCCCATCCAAGACGTTTCATGTACAAAGATTCTTTTGGTCCTAATGAATAATCTTTGATAAAATCCGACGCTTTGACGGGAATAAAAGTATCCGGCGTCACTTTCAATAAATGCTTAAATGAGCGATTCACATAATCTCTTTTGGTCATCGGAATATGTTTTCCCGCAACCAAATCTTCATTGATTTTTTTCAACTCTTGGGAAAAAGCGTTTTTGATGAACACAAAATACTTTTTTTCATTCATCGGAGAATTTTCCTTGAATCAATGTTTTCCTTTGAACAAATAAGAACGCGCGTCATGTTTTATTCATTTTTCTTCTTTATTCGCAGGAACATACACAACGCGACCATCCGGCAAACGGTACGCTTTACCGAGAAGTTCTCCCTGACCGGAACCGGTGGCGTCGGTGGCTTCGTAATGTTTGATTTCCTCGCCTTCCTTGACAATTATTTCCATATCCGGTTTGCCGGGATTGGTGATCACAGTGTAATCTTTGTTTTGCAACATTCCGGGAATCTGCAAAAACGAAACCAACGCAACCATAAACGCAACCGCAAACACCATCGCCACGTCAAATAAATTGGCAAGATTGCTCATCGGATCAATCGTTTCTTCATCGCGGTCGAGAAAGCTTTTTATTTTTCGATTTTTCAGCGAATTTAACATGATTTCTTCTCCTTTTCCTCTCCCTGTTCGGCGGGACGTTCCGACGCAAACGTCGTTAACGATTGCGCGTCGCAGCGCCGAAGATTACGTTCGGAGAAACGTTCTGCGGCAAACGTCAGCAACAACGAATCGTCGCGATACCATCGTTTGCGGATTCCGTGAACGCTCCCGGAAATCAGACCGATTAAAATACCAACGACCGTCGTTGCAAACGCAATAATTAAATTATTGGAAAGCGTTTTCAAATCGCCGTCGGCAAGCGCGACAAGTCCAGGACCTAACGGAATGAGCGTTCCCATCAATCCGAGAGCCGGTCCGATTCGGCACCACGTTTGAAGTTTTTCAAGTTCCGCCTGCCAATACGATTCGGTATCCGCCGCCAATTTTCCAATAGAAAGCGGATCGTCTGTTTTGAGTTTGAGTTTTTCGAGCGCCGCCGCCAACATTTGTCCTTTCGCGGAAAGCGGCGGCAATTCGCTTGCGTTGTTTTCAAGCGACGTTGTATATTCTTGTTTTTCCATGCGAAAAGCAAGCCGTTCCAACATCTCGCGGAGCATCCGCCCGAATGTCAGCAACGAAACAAGCAATCCGAAAAGAAGTCCAAGCATCACCGGAATCAGGAGCGCGTTGGAAATCATATAAAAAGCGTTGGAAAGGAACGTTAAAGCGTCCGTCATTTTTTTGTCTTTCTAATTTTAGTTGATCAAAGTTCCGTAGGTTAATAAAGTTGCGTCCTTTCGAGACGAATAGGGTCGCCAGGTTCTAGTCGTTAGACGCCAGTATTCGTATTCAATACTTTCACATTCAGCAATCAACCCTGGTATCTGGAAACTGGTACCTTATTGCGCGGCTTCGCGACGAAATAAGTTTTGAGAAATTTCTCGTTATCATTCGTGCATTCGCGGCAAAAATTTTCCTGAATTGTTTTAGTTGCTTTCTACTAAAATTTTATTTTTGCGTTTTCGATAAAAAAATCCGATCAATATCAAAATGATTCCCGACGAGTAAAGTATCAAAATTTCATTTCGATTTTGCGCGATATTCGCGTTAGAATCCCAATTTAATTTTTCCGTTAAGCAAGGAAGTAAAATGCAGGCGGTAACAAGTAAACAACCGAGCAAAAGATGCAATCCAAGACGTTGATATTCCGTGAGCGTCAGAATCATAATAACGGTACAGAGCGTCAGCAAAACGCAACAAACGCCGGCGACTATTATTCCGATTGTTTGCGGCTTCACGTTTATCGAATTCATCAGCAGATTTTGTTCGATCCATATCAAAAAAAGCAGAAAAATCGGCGAAGGTAAAATACTGATAAAACGAATCAAAAAAATACGAAGCCAATACAACGCGCCTTTTTTCTTACCGTAAACTTCTTCTTTCACGGAGAGAAATACGGCGATACAAACCCAAAGAATTTGAAAAACGGTCAGCGTTCCGAGCGTTTGCGGCGTCATGAGCCAACGCTGCAATTCGCGCGGCGAAGAAGCGTCGGCGATAGGAACGGTCGTCAATCCGGCGAGAATCAAAAACATCAATGAACCAAGATACATCCGCCAACTTTTTATTCTTGCGATAGAAAGCGTTTGCGAAAAAAACATCAGTCCCGAAAGAACGACAAGCGTTCCTCCTACCCATTGTTCATCCACGCTTTCCCAAAACGGACTTAATAAAACGGAAACAGATTCATTCGGCATGATTCGTGTCCTTCATGGTGAAAAAGTTATTGATACATTTATTGCAATAAATGCCGTAAAAGTTTCATTTTATAAACATTGAGGATTTTACCAATTTCTCAAAAGCGTGCAAGCGGTCGTTTTTTATGATTTTTGGGGAAATTCAATAAAGTTAATCACAATCAAACTTTTGTATATTGTTTTATCAAATAAACTTACAAAAAATTAACACGATGCAAAAATTTTTTTGTTGATTTTAAATTAACAATGGAAAAGCCAACTTTTCCGCCAAATTTTCGGTAAGGAAAGGCAACAGGGACAACAATCACAATTATCGAGGACATAAAAGCAATCGCAAAAACGTTCCTGTTGCTCACCACACAAACACAACCACGTTAAATTTTGAGATGGAATTTTACAACACAATAACGAGTGTAAAACCCGCAAATATCTTCAAAATTTAACTATGATAGCACGCACTACCGTACTTTCGATTGGGAATCTCTCTCTTTTATTCACCACGAAGAATTTTTAAAATGATTTATCAGTTATATTTTATAACCCCGCTTCGTGGTGAAAAAAAATTTTCCGAGACTCTCATTACAAATCCGTTTTGACTTCACCACCGGAAATAGTTGCTGCCGCTCTCCAGACGTTGACGTCAATCGTATCACTTACGAAACTAACACTACCGTCGGCACGACCGGCATTCACGCCGCCGGTATGTCCGCTTCGCGCACCGTAAAATCCCATTCCATGAAAATGAATATCAGGAATATTGTGATTCGGCGGATAATAAGCGTTGAACGAAGAGTAAAGCGGCGCTCCCCAAATCCAAGCGCTGGCACGGTCTCCTTTCCATGACGTACAAGCGTCCGTCCATGTTTTCAGGTTGGCAAAAGAACCGTCGCCCGATTCCGTCAACGGCGGATTACTCCCTTGCGTTCCCGATGTCGGCGTGATCGTAATAGCGCTGGGATAGATATTCGCAACTCGCCGCATGATTGGTGCGTCCGAAATAGATGTTGCTTGATTATCGCCGAGTTTTGTTTCCGAAAGAATCACGGTGTTCGATGTTCCGTCGGTAATACTTTGTAAACCGCGTTTCGAGGAATAATAAAACAATCCGTCGGTCGGATAACGGACGTCATAATTCGGATAAACGCCCGAACCGGTCGAGAAAACATAATTTCCACCGGCAGCGTATGCGTCGGGACCGGTCAAACTTCCGATTTGGCTGATTTTATAAAGCTCATCCGTGCCGTCCGACGGACAACGAAAAACAGATGCGTTGCATCGAATCACTTCCTCAAGCGAAGCGTCAATATAATACTTTCCTTTCGCTCCGGTCAGCAGCGGTTTTGTAAAATCAATCAGCGAGGAAAGATTCGCTTGTTCCATGTAAGGCAACAAATGTGCCTGAACGGAATACGTTCCTACGCCGTCTATTCCCAATCCGGGAAAACGGTTGAACGCACTGTGATAATTATGCGCCGCAAGCAGCCACTGCCGCATATTGTTTGAACATTGCATTCGCCGCGCCGCCTCGCGTGCCGCCTGAACTGCAGGCAGCAAAAGAGCAATCAAGACGCCGATAATCGCAATGACGACAAGTAATTCGACCAGCGTAAACGCGTAACGTAAACATTGTTTGCGGCTCTTAAAGCGGACGGACAATCCGAATCTCAAAACGGCAAGAATCGTCGAAACGAAAAACCGAATTTGTAATTTCTTAATATTAAACATCTATTGAACCTTTCATTCATTGAGTCAAGACAAGCGTAAATCGGCGCGCACATACGCGCATGCGCAAATAAAAAACGAATTTCCGCTTGAAATCAAAAAAGAATCAACTCAACGAGAGGAATGGCGGACCGCGTAAAAATAGACCTGCAATGCCGTCGAAAACA
>JAISZO010000170.1 GCA_031269105.1 Planctomycetaceae bacterium
TTTGAAAGAACGTTTCGCCGCAAAAATATTGCCGGTACGGATTTTCGAGCCAACGCTTCGCAAGCTCTTCGTCGAAAAGATGAAATGTGTATTTGAGATAAAATAACCCGACGATAAGACGAATGGAAAGCGCCGGCGCGCCGCGATCTTCGCAAAACATGTCGGCAAAGTCGCGTTCAAAACGAGACCAATTTATTTGGTTTGCGAGAATGACGAGTTCGTGATTGAGATCGATATGGTTCTCGAGCCGGTTGCGAAATAATTCGTCTTGACGAGGTTTTTCAACGAGAGCGGTTTTGGGTTTCATGGGAACGATTTTAGGGTTCGCGACAACGATTGGAATAAAATTTGCAGCGTATTTTGAGAAAAAACGCTGCTTTGCAAAAAACAACTTGCAAATTTTAACAAACAAAAAACGCTCGTCAACCCTATTTTTCAAGGGATATTCGCTTTTTCAGAGACGACTAATTATCCCAAAATCACATATTGCCAATGTTTTCGTTCTTCTTCCGAACATCCGAGACCGCTCAATCTTTCGCAAACACGTTTACATCAATGATACCAACATAATATCTAATACGCATCCAGACTGTGCAGCCGACCAATCCAATCACTAATCCAGATCGTTCCATCGCTAATTACTTCCAGCCGTTTCCCCCGAAACAACACAATGACGGAGGAAATAAAGCCCAAGAGAAACGACGGCTTTGCGAAAATTTTTCAATCTTCTTCCTCGTCCTCTTCTTCACTCCAATCTTCTTCGTCCCATTCTTCGTCGTTTTCTTCTTCCCAATCTTCTTCCGATTCCCATTCGCCGCCGGATTTAATATCGACCTCGTCGGGATATTGCATCTTGACGTCGATCACTGAATCTTCCGCGTTATCTTCGCCGTCTTCATCATATTCTTCTTCTCCATCGTAATACTCTTTTCCCTCGCCATAATATTTTTCTCCGTTTTCATAATACTCTCCTCCTTCATCGTCATCGACTTCCATATAAACGTATTCGTATTCCCATTCGCCGTCTTCCGCATCGTCGTTATCCGTCTTATCGCCGTCGGCAACCGGCGTCACGCCAAACGGATTATTCGCCGTTCGATTCATTGGATTGGAGTTTTCATGCGGCAGATGAAAAATTTCAATCTCTTTCTCTTTGTTTATTAAAGGTTTATTTTTATTCGGTTTGATCTCCGCCAACATCGAGCCGTCCACCGGAATCATCGGACCAACGCCCGCTTCAACGCGCGACGACATTTTCGGCGAATGTTGCGGCGTTTGCGGAAGAATTGCCGGCACAATATTCGGCGCGGGACTCGGCATGACGTTTGTCGCGATATTCGGCATAATATTCGGCGGCGCGATTCGACCGGTTGCGTGTCTTTCGTGCCGACGTATTTGAGATTCTTCCGCAACGCGGTTTCCCGTCGAAGGATGCGGCGGCGTTTCCGGCGCGTGAGAAACCGCAAGCGATTGTTCTATCTCGGCAAGACGCGAACGCCACTGCTGCATCGTGATGAGAACAACGCGAGGATGCGATCCGTTCGACTCGCCGACCATTCCGTCGTCGTACATGAAATCGACAATCCGCGCCGAACGTTGATAGCCGATTTTAAACTTGCGCTGAATCAACGAAATACTCGCTTTACCTTTTCCTTCCCGAAGCACATATTCCACGACTTCATTGAACAATTCGTCGCGCGGATCGGCCAACATCTTGGACGCTTCGCTTTCGGTTTTCAATTCGACAAGTTCTTTCACATAATCCGGCGTGTCGGTCGCAATACAGTCAATAATCTCGTCGATTTCCGAGTTTTCGATAAAGATTCCTTGTCCGCGCACCAGCTGACTTGTGCCGGGTTTGAGAAAAAGCATGTCTCCAGACCCCAGCAGTTTATCCGCGCCGTTCGCGTCGAGAATCACCTGACTGTCGGTTCGCTGCGCCACCTGAAACGCCAGCCGCGCCGGTAAATTCGATTTGATCAATCCGGTAATCACATCGACCGTCGGCTTTTGCGTCGCCAAAACAAGATGAATCCCGACCGCGCGGCTTTTCTGCGCCAAACGAGTAATATGATCTTCCACCTCTTTGGCGGCAGTCATCATCATATCCGCCATTTCGTCGGCGACAATCACCAAATACGGCAGGGAGCGCGGCGTGTTTTCCCATTCTTCTTCCGATTGCGGCTTGACGCGGCGATAAAGTTCTTCTTCGGTCAAAGCGTTATATTCGCTTAACTGCTTGACTCTGGCGTTGGCGAGAATCTGATAACGCTGTTCCATTTTGTCTACGACCCAACCGAGAATCGCTTCCGCTTTTTTCATATCGGTAACGACCGGGTGCATAAGATGCGGAATCGATTGATATGGACTCAATTCCACCATTTTGGGATCAATCAGGATCATACGACATTCTTCCGGCGAGCGCGTCATCAAAATCGAAACGATAATCGAATTAAGACAAACGCTTTTTCCGCTTCCCGTTTGACCGGCGATTAACAAATGCGGCATTTTCGCAAGATCGATCACCAACGGCTCGCCAACGACGTCTTGTCCCAGAAAAATCGGAATCGCCATTTTCGCTTTCACTTTTTCCGGCGTTTTTTCGATCACTTCGCGAAGCCGCACGATTTGCCGTTGCGGATTCGGCAATTCCACGCCGATTGTATTTTTTCCGGGAAGCGGCGCGACAATACGAACGCTCTCCGCTCCGCTCATCGCAACGGCAAGGTCGTCCGTAAGACCATGAATCTTTTTTAACTGAACTCCGCGTTCCAGTTGAATTTCAAATTGCGCAATCACCGGACCGCATTGAATATTGACAACGTTCACATTCACGCCGAAATAGGAAAACGCTTCTTCGAGAAGTTTCCCCTGCCGCCGGGCGTTTCGTTCCAGATGTTCTTTGTCGAGATGCTCGCCTTCCAGCAACAAATCCAACGTCGGTAATTGATAATCGTATTCTGCCGTATCGTTTTCTTCCGGTTCTTTTTGATTTTTCGCGTCAACCGGCGTTTGCGCCGCAACTTCTTTCGGATGATAAGTCGCCGAATCCTTGGTCAAACGGCTTCCCGAATCTTTCTTTTCCGGTTCTTCGTCGATTTCTTCTTTGTCTTCGTTCTCTTCTTCTTCGTATTCGTCCTCGTCGTAATCTTCATTGTCTTCTTCCTCTTCTTCTTCGTAAGGTTCATTGTTTTGGTTCGCGATAATTACCGTTTTCGGAGAGATTTCTTCGACGTCTTCATCAATTTCCGCATTCTGATCTTCAAACGGCAAAAGAGATTTCACCGGTTCCGCGCGGGAAACCGCCGTTTTTTTTTCACGCCGTAGGGGAATCGACGGTTCGGAAAAATTTCCGAAGGAACGCAATCCGAATAACCACAAGACGACGCGAATGATAGAATAATCGCAAGTCAATACGAGTCCTGAAACGAGACAACAGGAAAAAATGATCGTTACGCCAACCGAAGCAAAGTAAGCGTTAAGAAAATAATGAACCGTTACGCCGAGATAACCGCCGGGACCGATCATTGGTCCATTCCATTGTCCGGTCAGATGCACGCTTGCAAGACCATCGACGCCGACAAAAATCAAAACCAATCCTATCAAACGCACGAAAATTTGGTCGATTTTTTTTTCGTACCAACAAAAATAAACGAGAGCGACAAGCGGCGCGAAAAGAAGATACGCGGAATATCCAACGGCGTTAAAAATCCACGACGCGAGATATGCGCCGTATTTTCCGCCCCAGTTTTGACAATGTTCCGGCGTCGGAATTTGCAGCGAATCCGGCGGATCGGCGCTTGAATAGCTGAACAAACAAACGGCAAGCAACGCGATCAGTCCCATCAACGCAACGCTTAGCGCTCGATTTAACACGGCATAGACTCCTGCAAGATAAAACGAAAAAAGATTTGAAAGTATCCGAAAACATCTACGAGAATAACAAACGGCTTGATAAAATTCCTCTCATAGTTTTTATCGATTCCGTTTTTTCTCGCGGCAAACAAACGCGGCGTAATCTTCCGGTGTGTCGATACCGACCGACAAATGTTCGACCGTACCGCAAAGAATCGAATAACCGTGAGCCAACACTCGCAATTGTTCCAGCGATTCCGTCGTTTCTAACGGACTTTGCGGCAATTTTTCTATCGCAAAAAGAAACTCGCGGCGGTAGGCGTATAATCCCAAATGCAGATAAAACAGCGGCGGCTCTCGCGTCGGCAAATCGTCCGACCAAGTTCGCGGATGCGGAATGACGCTTCGGCTGAAATACAACGCCCGTTGATTGACGTCGCGCACCACTTTGACGCACGCCGGATTTTCAATCTGTTCTTTGTCGCGCAACGGCGTGCAAAGCGTCGCCATGGGAACGTCGGGATTGTCGGCAAGAAGTTGGATCAATTGGTCGATAGAATCCGGCGATATTTCCGGCTCGTCGCCTTGAACGTTCGCAAAAATATCTATATCAGGATACGCCGCCGCGACTTCCGCCACACGATCAGCGCCGCTTTTTGCGTTGGGATCGGTCATAATCGCTTTGCCGCCGAAACGTTCTACCGCCGCGAAAATTTCCGCATGATCCGTCGCCACAACAACGCCTTGCGGAATCTTCGCCCGAACCGCCGCCTCGTACGCGTATTGAATCAACGGCTTACCGGTTTCGTTCAACAACATTTTTTGCGGCAGCCGCGTTGACGCATACCGCGCCGGAATCACTACAAAACTATGAATTTTATCGCTCATGGAAAACTTCCGTGTAAAAAGAATCTCAATCAAAAAACGTCATTATAATAGAAACGAAAGCGAAAAACAAGAAGAAAGCGAAAAGGTTACAAATGTCGTTTTGTTTGGAAAACAAGGGAAAAACAAGGTTTGGGAAAAGAAAACATCATCGTCAAACGCCGATAAGCGACTTCGTCTCTAAAAGAACGTTCCAAGACAACCGCTTCTTTTTTCGCGCAAAAAAGCCGCTTCATCAATAACGACAAAGCGGCTTGCGGGCAAATCACTTGTGCAAAACGATCTTGACGTCCTTGCAGAACGCGACTCGCAATGATTTGGTTTTTCTTTTCATGTTACCGTGCTGTATGAGCGTTGGCGTCGACATTGCCGACCATATGAAAATGATCGTGATCAATGTAAACGACTTCGCGAGCGTCTTCGTTAGTAACCGTGTGCGGCACAGGCCAACCCACGTGAATGACTTCCTGAAAATACACCGTGCATTTGTAATGAGCATGATGCAACTGAACAGGTCCCGCTAACGGAATCACGCGCGGCGGATCAATATAATCGCCGATTTTCTCCTTGATAATTCTCACGTTATTGCGTTCCCGCGTTTCGAGAAACGGAATACCGTGTTTGGTCGGACGCGCTTTTTCCAACGCCCGCATCACTTCGTCGTCCGACGGCGTGTCAAGCGCAACGTGTTCGGTCGTTTGGTCAATCGGTCCCAAAATCGGAACTTTGTCGTAACGTTCATGTTCCCAAGCCAGGTCTTCGTAATCACCCTGAAGCGACGACGGGACGGGAATCGGAACGCTTAACGGTCCGAGCGACGGTCCCGGAAGTCCCACACAGCCGGAAGACGCGACAGCGCCGCTCAGCGCTAGTCCCAAGACCGTTGTGTAAATCAATTTTCTGGACATCTCTTGTTTCCTTTTGTGCTTCCAAAATTTGCGAATTGAATTTCTATGACAGACAAATATCGTTTCTTACGCTTTGCAATCGCAATTTTCAGACGTTTGTCGTGACGGGTATGCGGTCAACAGACAGGTTGCCTGGCTTTCCGAAATCATGAATCCGATTCATTTTCAGAATAACCCGTTTTGCTGATACAATTCCTATTGTTGTTTATCGTGATACGACGCGCCGGACTTGCGGATTTTTCCGAAAAAAGAAAAGGAAAGGGGAAACGAAAAGATAAAAGTTAAAAATTAAAAGTTAAAAATTTCGCAAGCGGAATTTCTCACTCCGTGATTGAAACAATCATTTGCCCAACTTTTCACTTTTAGCTTACCGCCTCTCATTTTGGCAGATTTTTGGGCGTCTTTGAGTTAAAAGGATTCTCCTTCGGCTTAAAGGTATTCTACTTTGAACTAAAGGAATTCTCCAAATTCCCGAAAAAACAACGGAAACGTATTTCTGCGTTTCCGTTGGAAAGATTTTCTTACTGCCTGAACGTTTGTCATCGAAACCGACAACGTTTACACATCAAACACAATTTCTTTTGCGTTACTCAATTTTGAATAAAATTCACGGGTTTAACGGCGTTTCGGATTCGGACTTCGGAAAAGCGGCGAGAACGGTCCATGCGCCGAGCCGTCGTCAAAATCAAGCCACCAGTAACCGTCGTGCCATTCGAGCGTTACTTTTCGCCAGCCGGTCGGAACCTGCGGATACGGATGAAACGGTCCGATATACGGAGCGGCTTCGGGGCAATAAAGCCGCGGATAAGTCACTTGCGAAACGTTGTTTGGCGCGGCGTAAGCGGGCCAAGCGTAGTTCGGCACATTCGGTTGATCGTAACGTCCTGCCGTCGTCACTTGACGTCCTATCGGAAGCGGCGTTTGCGGATCATAAGGAACGGCAAATTGTTGCGTTTCCGTTGAAATGCTTTGCGGTTGCAAAACCGGCGTCTGATAATTGACCGACGCGGGCGTTACGGGCGACGGCGTTGGAACCGGAATATTGTCCGCGAAACTTGCCGGAGCTAACGGCGCAGGAGCCGGCACACGCGCCGGAGCTGACGGAGCAACAGACGTTTGCTCGGAAACTATCGTCGGTTCGAGAACCGGAATCGTAGGAACCGGAGCCGTAGGAATTTCACGTTTCGTAAAATTGGTAACGTCTGTTGCCGAACGATTATCCGCTTGTCCGCGCACTTGAGTAATCGCGTTTGGCTCAATACGCTGAATGACGGCTGCGGAAATCGCCGAGTTTTCCGTTCCCCGCGGTATTGCCGCGGCAATCGTGGAATTTGTTCCGTTCATGCCGATATTACGGCGAACATCTTGCGATACGGAAATTGGTTGAATTGTCGATTTCGCCTGCATGACGTTCATCCCGTTAATCACTCGCGTAACGCCGGGTAACGTGCGGACAAATCTTAACGCGTCTTCGACTTGGTTTTTGTCGTACAATTCCCCGACCAATGTTACGACTCCGCTATTGTATTTCACATGAATCGTATATTCCGGGAATTTGGAACTCAGTTGATCGGCGATGTACTGCGCGACCTGCTGATTTTGATTTTTGGCGATTTGTTGGTCATGATTTTCCGCAAAACCTATTGCCGAAACCAACGTAACAAACATAATCGCCAACGAGACTGCCAATTTTTGCATCTTTCTCCTCCTGTCGAACGACTCGCTTTTGCTTTCACAACGATCTTACAATACAATCGTTCCGAAAATTCGCTGCGAAACGCGAGTCCCGACGTTGTGTTGAACTGTTTTTTTAAGTTGATTGAAACGCGGATAATCGCCGGACCTCCAGAAAACGTTTTATTTTTTGCGTTTTGAATGTCTTGATGATTTTGCGTCCAATATTATTGAAGTGTAAATTTCCGGTTCGTATGACAACAATATTCAGAAATTATTTCCATCTTGAAAATCAATCTGATTGCCGACAACTCTTTTCTCGTGTTCCAGGCAGTCCACGAAAAATTTTCTTGCCGTTAAAATCTCTCAAACGATAATTTTATTGTTGTTCACGATTCCTTTGCGATAACTAAGTCGTTTTTTAGACAATTTTTTCGTCATAAGACTTTAATATTCTAAAAAACGGCTTTACTCTGTTTTTCGGTAAAGCGGATATTTATTATCGAGTGTTTTTTATAAATTGTTCGTTTTTTTTCTTTTCTCTCGAATATACTAGATGAACATAGAGTAATTAAAAAAAATAGGAAGAATACATTTAATCTATAAACATTTCAAAAACTGTTAAAAATTATCTCTCTTCCAAACGTAAGGGCTTTCGAGTACAATAAGAAATTATTTCCAGCATTTTCTCTGTTGAGTACGATGATAAAAAAGAAAAAAAATGAGATTTGGCGACCGCAATATCCGTTTCGGTCGAATTTCCATAAGATAAATGGTCTGCGGATGCACTATCTGGACGAAGGAAAAGGCGATCCGGTTCTTTTTGTGCATGGCAATCCGACATGGTCGTTTTATTGGCGGAATCTCATTTTACCGTTACGGAAAAACCATCGCTGCGTTGCGATCGATCATATTGGCTGCGGATTGTCGGAAAAACCTTCGGAAAAAAAGTATCCGTTCACTTTGGAACGGCGAATCGGCGACCTTTGTCAAATGATTGAGCGGTTGAATCTGAAAAAAATCACGCTCGTCGCGCACGATTGGGGCGGCGCAATTGGCATGGGCGCGGCGGAACGTTTGCCGGAACGTTTTGACAAATTTGTTCTTATGAATACGGCGGCTTTTCTTAGTTCCTCTTGTCCGTTTCGGATTCGCGTTTGCCGCACTCCGTTTTTAGGACGTTGGGCGGTTCAAGGGTGGAACGCTTTTGCTGTCGCGGCAACGCTGATGGCGATTGACAATCGAAAAAAAATGACGCGGGAAGTTAGCGCCGGACTGCTCTCGCCATACAATAATTGGGCAAATCGCTTAGCAGTGTATCGTTTTGTAAAAGATATTCCGCTTTCGCCGAAACACCCCAGTTATCCTACGCTCTTGGAAATTGAAAAAAAATTACCTATGTTTCGCGAAAAACCGATTTTGTTAATTTGGGGAATGCATGATTGGTGTTTTTCTCCAGAATTTCTGAAACGTTTTCTGCAATTTTTCCCCGACGCGGAAACGCATCGGTTTGACGACGCCGGACATTATGTTGTTGAAGACGCATCGGAACGGATGACGCCGATTATCGAAGCGTTTTTGTCAGGTAAAAAGCAAGAAGCGTGAAATCAAAATGGAACATGTGAAATTTTTTCATTTTCTTTAATTTTCGGGAATCTGTCAAATCAGATGAAACAAATGCGTTTTTCATTAAAAAACTTTGTTTATTTTACCGAATTTTTTACAATGCGGCGTCAATTTCTGAAAAAACGACCTGTTTTTGAAATCGTTCTAATATTTATCGTGTATATTTTTTAAATGGCTCAATGGAAAAACATGAAAAAACTCAATCAGAATCTCATGGAGTAAATTTGTTATGACGACGAGAATTTATTCTTTCGCGGCGTTTTTTCTCTTTTTAATGATGGAAACAACATCCGCTCTTTTTACTCAAGTTGTTTATTCATCGCAAATTTTCAATGATCGATCTCCAGTTTCAGCGAGTTATGTTGTTTGGTTTGATGCAAGCCGCAATCGAAGTATTCCGGTCAAGATTTATTTTCCGTTAGAACGCAAAGAAAAATGTCCTGTTATTATTTTTTCGCACGGTTTAGGCGGCTCAAACGAAAAATGCGCTTATTTAGGACAAACTTGGGCGACGAATGGTTTCATTTCGGCACACATTCAACATCATGGTCTCGACGAAGATGTTTGGAAAGGTAAAATTCGTCCTATCAAAGAGTTACGAGATGTTTACGATCAACATTGGTCAGGACGATTACAAGCCAATGACATTCGTTTTGTTCTTGCTCAACTTGATTTGCTTGCCAAATCGGATCATGTTTTCGGAAAAATGCTCGATATGTCGTGCGTCGGAGCCGCTGGTTATGATCTTGGCGGACTTGCGTCAATGCTTGTCGCGGGACAAATTCCTTCCGACGGCGGTTTTTATTTACACGATATGCGAATCAAAGCAATTGTCGTGATGAGTCCGCCGGTATTCACATCAACCGCGTTAGCATCGCAAGTTTACAGTGCAATGAACACGCCCGCATTGTTTTTCACCGGAACTAATGATAACGGAATTATTGGGAAAACACAATCATGGCAGCGTCGGATTCCGTTTGATTTTATGCAAGATGCGGACAGATTTTTGATCACTTATCGAGACGCAGACCATTTGATTTACGCCGGTCATGATATTCGCGTAACAAAAATAGAAAGCGATCATAAATATCAAAATAACATTGCTCAAGCGTCGCAACTGTTTTGGCGTGCATATCTCCGCAACGAACCGGCAGTGAAAGCGTATTTTCAAGGTCCAACGCTTGGCGGAATTGCCGGAACGCTCGGACGCGTTGAGCGGCGGCTGGTCAATTCGGAACGCACAGAAAAAATTACTAAAAATTCCGCGTTACTCCATGATTTCCGCGTTCAAAATAAATAAAAACAAAAAACGAATTTTAAAGTAAGATAAAGTATAGAACGCATTTCCAATGCGGTTGTACGCGACGGTTTGGGCATTTATTATTCTCATCTTTTTTAATATTAAAATATTAAATAGACAAACAACCCAATTCATTCCGTTATATCTATCATTGATCAATCGCCGCGTTTTCAATTTTAATGTCCGAGTTTCTTGAGTATTTTTTGAGCGTCTGCATGTCCTTTTTGTGCCGCTTTTTGAAACCATTTTGCCGCTTCTGCCTCATTTTTAGAAACTCCTTCTCCAAAAAAATAACCAAGACCGAGAAAATATTGAGATTCCGCATGTTCCTGTCCTGCCGCTTTATGATACCATTTTACCGCTTCCCGGCACAACTTCAACAATCAGATCAAGTGGCGGCGCTTCCATCTTAATCGGAGGCATCACTTCTGTTTCAACCAGAACAAGTATCTTACTTTCAGAAACTTTACCATAATAATCTCTATTCTCATAATATCCCGTAGTCCTTTTAAAAATCGCACTTTTTGAATAAGTGAAAATTATCGGATAGAGTGGTCAAGAAATCGTTTTCGTACTTTTTTCGAGAACGAAAAAAGTTCTTGCAACGACCAACAAA
>JAISZO010000172.1 GCA_031269105.1 Planctomycetaceae bacterium
TTTTCAAAACTGTTTCTCGGTTTTTCGTTTGACTATTGGTCGGAAGAACGCCCCGCCATTTTGTTTTTTGCGGTAATGCTTTCGATTATGGGCGTGTATGTTGTTGTTACACACTATACCCTCAAACTGCTGGAAAAGAGAAAACAACAGGAATAAATCAGGAAACGTTAAAACAAAAATTCCGCCCGTTCCATAGTTCAAAAAATAGGTTTTTAGAAGTTGCCAAAATTGAAAATCGGCAACCGAAAACGAACAACGTTAAAACAAAAATTTTCGTTTGTTGTAGGAACAAAAGAGACATTTATACTCATCGCACTTTAAATATTGTCTCTCACGGAGGCACAGAGACACGGAGGATTCCTAAAACAAACACTCTGTACCTTTGTGTCTCGGTGAGAAAAACAAAATTTAAAGTAACTTTAATATAAAGACATTGAAGACTGGCTTCCGATAAAGTTCCCCAACTCTCGCTCCCCGTTCAAAGCATAAAGGTCAATCTGTAATCTGGATATTGTCGCAGTGAATGATTTCTTCATACGGGCAGACGTCCAGAATTTGTTTAATTTCATTCGTTTTTTTCCCGCAAATGCGCGATACGTCTTTCATGGAATAATTGCTCAATCCGCGCGCGATTTCGTTTCCCGATTTGTCCAGCACAAGCACGACGTCTCCTTTCTGGAACTCGCCTTTGCAATCCAAGACGCCAATCGGCAGCAAACTTTTGCGTTTGATATGCAGCGCCGCCGCCGCGCCGTCGTCAACCGTAACGCTTCCTTTCGCTTGTCCGGCATAGCCGATCCATCGTTTGCGGGCGGAACGGATTTCGTTTTGTCCGCGAAACAACGTGCCGACATCTTCGCCGTTAAAAATTGCGATAAGATTGCCTGGCGTTTCGCCGTTTGCAATAATCACGTGTCCGCCGGACTCCGACGTCATTTTCGCGGCGGTCAATTTGCTCGACATGCCGCCTTTGCCGCGAGAGGATTTCTTTTCCGCGACCATTTGCATCAGCGACGGCGACCATTTTTCTACTAAAGGAATCCGTTGAGACGTCGGCGACGCCGGTTCGCCGTCGAAAAGCCCGTCCACATCCGTCAGCAGAATCAAAAGCGGACGTTCAAAGAGATTCGCAACTAACGCGGCGAGCCGGTCGTTATCGCCAAAAGTCGAGTGAAGTTCTTGAACGCTGACCGTGTCGTTTTCATTGATAATCGGAATTGCTCCGAAATCAAGAATAGAACGAATTGTGTTGCGAGTATTGAGATAGCGTTTGCGACTGGAAAGATCGTCCGCCGTCAACAGCGCTTGCGCGGGAATCGCTCCCGACCGACTCATCAATTCTTCATACGTTTCCATCAATTTTCCCTGACCAATTGCGGCAATCGCCTGCAACTTGGGATTTTCAGTCGGACGGTCTTTCAATCCGAGCCGCCCCATTCCCGCGCCAACCGCGCCGGAACTGACGAGAATCACCTTTTTTCCCAATTCGCGCACCGCAAGAATGTCATCGACCAGATATTCAATCCGATCAATGTTTAACAGACCGTTGTCGTGCGTCAAAACGTTCGTGCCGACTTTGACCACGACATATTGCGACTTTTGGACAATTTGTTGACGTAAATGTTTCATAAAAATTTATTGATTGATAAAATGAGTCGTTTGTATTGGAAGAAATTCCTCTGCGGATTTTTCATTGGAATTTTTACAATGATTTTAATTTCATTTGTAATATATCCGTGGAATTTTTGTAAAGATTTTTGGTTCATTTTCAACAACCTCAGTAGCAAGATTTGCCTAAAAATACAACTCTTACCTTATTATTCGTTTAGATTTTAACGAGGTAATAAGGTTGGCGTCTATGTAGTCCTTTTTACTACTGAGGTTGTTTTGTTAAAAAATCAGGTTGAAAATGAGGTTGTCGAAAAATCATTTCATCGCGTATCAAAGTATCAATCGGTTAATCTTTCTTATTCGGATTTTTCACAAATATCGTGATTACAATCGGCGCACGGCTTACCGGTAGAACGTCTTTCATTATAAAATGCGAGAAGCTTCCTGATGGATTTCTTCGATAGTTTTATCGTTCCACAAATTACGCTGCCATTCGGTATAATCGAATTGGTCTTTTAGAATACTGTTGATAAAACGTTCCGTATTTAATACGCCCAAATGTTCTATCAAGATATTCATCGCCTCTGAACGCAATACGCTCTCTGATTGGAAATTAGGGTTCATAATTAAGTTCAAGACTTTTTACTGGTATAACAAGATAAATCGAGCAAGTACTGTACTATACTTTTCACACTTTAAAATTCGTTTTTGCAGCAAAAATGTCATGTTGTATATTTTTATGTTCCGCCAGGAACGATACTCTATTCAACGAATTTTAGAACAGAAAAATGAGCGCGCTCTTTTTGCGACGCTGGTTGTTTTGTTTGAAAAATGAGGCGAGAATAAAGTTTATGGAAACAATCAGAAAAATTTTTCGTCAAAAATGAAAAGATGCTTTTTGTTGCGGAGAAGCGTCAGGCGGCGCAACCGACCAACGCGACGCTTCAACTTTTTTTCAAAACCGAAATTCCACTGAAATGTTACCTAAAAATTTTCACCGCAATTTACGGCGTAATTTGAATGATTGCGCCGGGCTTTCCTTCGCGGATTCGTCGCGTCGTCATTTCCGACCAAATTTGACGGGTTAAATGTTCGGTTGTCAGATGTTTATAAAAAAACGTCCATGTTGGGCAATCGTCCGGTTTTTTGTATTCCTGTTCGCCGTCCTGACGCGAATCGTTCACGCCGCGTCCGTCGTCGGGAGAACGGGTTGTTCCGCGCGGATAACCGAGAACGTCATGCACAAGATCGTCAATTTGATGCAGCCATTCATGCAGTTCCATTTCGCCGACCACTTCCCGCTTAAACGGATAATCGTCGCCCCAAGGAATCATCATGTAACCGGCTCCGTGCAAACCCGGCAATCGCCCGTACATCGCCGCCGTCCAGGGACGCGGAAGATTCGGTCCTTTGGCGTCGCGGAATTTTACGTAACTTATCACCGTATTGTACGTTTTTTTGTCGGACGCCTTTTTAAATTCTTTTTCCACTTCGGCGGGACCGATTGGAAATCCGTCGTGAATCTCCACATTGGTAATCGGCTCCGAAACAAACGTCACGTCAAATTCCGGCAATAAAATTCCGCCCGACCATTCAAAAACCATATCGCGAAAACCGGCTAATTCCCGACCGATTGTTTCCAGATCGCTCTCGATAAACGCCTGACGATAAGAAATTGTCGAGCCGTTCTGATTCTTTTTGTCGGCTTTCAATTCTTTGTAAATCAATACCAGCACGTTCCATTTTTTCGCTTGAGAGACGTCGGCGTTGATTTGCACTTTCGGACGCAATTCTTTGACGTGCGCACGCGCTTCGCTTCGTTGTTCTTCCCGACAGGTCGTCCGGTCGAGAACTCGCTCCCAAAGCGTCAACGCTTTTGCCGCGTCGCCGTCCGCTTCCGCCTTAAACGCGAGTTTTTTCGTTTCGTCGTAATCAAGCGCAGCGGGAGGCGTTGCGGCTTTCCAGTTTCCCGCCGCCGCACCTTGAGTCGCCGCCCCCGCAATTTTCAACGGCGGAATCGAAACAATATCTTCCGCAAACAACAAACCGGAATGTAACATTCCAAATGTCAAAAAAATCGTCAATGTTAATGTTTGATATGTTTTCATATCGTTCTCCTAATTTTAGTTTTTAGACAGGATTTTCAAAATTATCAACAAGATTGAATTGTACAAGTGTTATTTCAAAAAACAAGGCAAAAATTGAAAAAGTTTTAACTCTTCGCTTCCACCAAAAAATCGCGAATCCGGTCGAATGCATTTTCGAGAATCGTATCGTTTGCGGCAAACGACGCGCGGACGTACCCTTCCGTTCCAAACGACGACCCCATAACCGTCGCGACGTTTTTTTGCGTCAAAAGTTCAAGACACCACTGCTCCGACGTGTCGATTGTTACGCCGCCGTACTTTCTGCCGAGATAGGGCTTGATGTTGAAAAACGCATAAAACGCGCCTCCTATTTTGGGAAAAGTCACGTCGGGAATTTCCGCCAAACGGCGTTGAACATAATTTCGGCGTTTTTCAAACTCTGCCCGCATCTCCGCAACGCACGTTTGATCGCCGGTCAACGCTTCGATCGCCGCGTATTGGCTGATGCTGCACGGGTTGGAGGTCTCCTGACTTTGCAATTCGCCGATTTTTTTTGCGACATCCGGCGGCGAAATCGACCAGCCAATCCGCCAACCGGTCATCGCGTAAGTTTTGCTGACGCCGTTAATCAAGATCGTCCGTTCATGCAAATCGGGCAAAAGCGTCGGAAAACTCGCAAAGGCGACGCCGGAATAAATCAGTTGATCGTAAATTTCGTCGGACAAGACCATCAAGTCGTTTTTGACGACGATTTCCGCCAGAGTTTTTAATTCGTCGGGAGAATAAACGCAACCGGTCGGATTGGACGGCGAGCAGAGTAAAAACATGCGGGTTTGCGGAGTAATCGCCGCCGCCAGTTGTTCCGGCTTGATTTTGAAATCGTTGGATTCTTCGGTTTGCACGACGACAGGAACGGCTCCGGTTAATTTCACCAACTCGGCGTAACTGACCCAATAAGGCGCGGGAATAATCACTTCGTCGCCCGGATCAAGCGTTGCGGTTAGCGAATTATGAATCGCGTGCTTCGCGCCGTTGGCAATAACAATTTGCGAAGGAGAGTATTCGAAACCGTATTGATTTTGATACGACTCCGCAACCGCTTTTTTCAATTCGGGAAGACCGCTTGCAACCGTATAATGAGTGCGTCCGAGCTGCATAACGGCGGCGGCTACGGCGCAAATATGAGCCGGCGTTTTGAAATCCGGTTCGCCGACGCTCAAGTCATAAACCGTTTTCCCAACGGCTTTTAATTCTTTCGCTTTTGCCGACATCGCAAGCGTGGCGGAAGGTTGTAAGCCATTGACAATCCGGGAAATCTTGAGCGACATGATGATAATTCTCCTGACTTTTGTATTTTCACAAATTAAAATTTTTTATTCGAGTTGTTTTGTGAAAGCTAATTAGTAACGTTCTATTTTTCCTGATAACGGGAATTTCAAAATTCAAAACTTGAGTATTTTAACACATTCGCGTAAGTTGGGTAGTGGACGGAAAACAACTCTCCAACAAAATTTTCCAATGAAAACCTTATTTTCTACCTAATTTTTCCAAACAAAACAACCTCAGTAGCAAAAAGATCGCGTCTCGTATTCGTCCCGCAGGGGCGAAATGATGTGAAACGCTCGCGTAAAATTCCCCTCCGCTTCCGGCGTTGCGTCGCGCTGCAAACGCCGCGAAGCAAGCTAAAAGCTAAAAGTTTCGCAAGCGGAATTTTTAGCTCTGTGATTGAAATAATCGTTTGCCCCACTTAAAAAATCCTTCGTGCTTCTTCGTGGCGAATATATTTATTGAAAACCAATTGCGAAACTTTTAGTTTTTTGGCAATTCGTTTTCAAAAAGCTGTAAAATTTTCAACAAGTTGATAAAGGGACTGAAATCAACAACAGGAAATTTGCGTTTCGCTGTAATAATTGTAGGTTTTGTAACTATTGCACAATTTACAGCAGCGGTATTATTCCTATTTATGTCAATAATCGCATCTTACTGAAACTTTTTTTGTTATATAATACAAATAAGGTTCGGGATGTTTACTCATTGCGTCGCGACAATCTGCGGGAGATTTTTCGGCGGCGCGTCTTAAAGCGACAGAAAAAAAACGGTTTGCGTCTCTTGACGACGGAAAAAATGAGAAAACAACGGGAATTTTGTTCAGGACGTCAAATCGCAAAATTTTATTGGCTTCAGTTTAAAAATAAGGAATGAGGTGTTTAAGTGTCAGGAATGAGTCAAGACAGTACATTGAATACGGCGGCAACTTACGTAAACGCAGGAACGCCGGCGCGAGGGTTGTACGACAAGTGTATGGGAGACAAAGCGTGCGTTCTCTCAAATTTGGGAATGACGCCGCAGGGACTTTACGAAAAATGTTTGGCTCTCGCCAATAATCTTTGGTGGAGTTGGCATCCCGAAGTCATTAACACGTTCCGCACGCTCGACCCGATTCGCTGGCGGCATCTCGGACATAATCCGATTGCGTTGTTGCAGGAATTTACGCCGGAACGTTTAGAACATCGAATCAATGAACTCGTGCTGCATACGCGAATTGATCAATCGTACCGCCGCATGATTGAATATCTCAATACTCGTCCCGATTGGGCAAAGAAAAATATCGGCGTATTGGGTTCGCAGCCGGTTGCGTATTTTTCTCTGGAATTTGGCGTTCACGAATCCGTGCCGATTTATTCCGGCGGTCTCGGCGTGTTATCCGGCGACCACATCAAATCGGCAAGCGGTCTCGGCGTTCCGCTTGTGGCTATCGGATTGTTTTACGATCAGGGATATTTCAAACAACACCTTGATACAAGCGGTTGGCAACAAGAAGAATATCTTGACACGACGGTTGAGTTTCTTCCGCTGACTCCCGCGCTCGACAAAGACGGCAATAAAATTATGATTTCCGTCGAAACCCGCACGGGAACAATTTACGCGAAAGTGCGTTTGCTGCGAGTCGGACGCGTGAATCTTTATTTGCTCGATACCGACCTTGAAGAAAACTCGCCGGAAGACCGCGAACTAACAAGCCGATTATACGGCGGCAACAACCGCACGCGCATTCGGCAGGAACTCGTTTCCGGCGTCGGCGGAGTCCGCGTTCTTAAAGCGTTGGGAATAACGCCGGGCGTTTATCATTTGAACGAAGGTCATAACGCATTTGCGACGCTTGAAGTGATTCGCGGAAAAATGCAAGAAAACGGGTTGCCGTTTGAAGAAGCGTTACGCGAAACCGCAAGACGCACCGTTTTCACGACGCATACGCCGGTTCCCGCCGGTCACGACCGGTTTGACAATGATTTAATGGAAGAACATCTTGGACCGTTGCGCGATCAACTTGGCATTTCGCATGATCAACTGATGTCGCTTGGGCGCGTTGAACCGTATAATCCGAATGAAACGTTTTGTATGACGGTTCTTGGTTTGAAATTATCGCGTTATGCTAATGCGGTCAGTTCGCTGCACGGTCACGTTTCGCGGCGAATGTGGGCGGGACTTTGGCCTCACAGCGCGGAAGAAGAAATTCCGATTGGTCATATTACCAACGGCGTGCATGTGCAAAGTTGGATGTCGTGGCAGATGAAAACGCTTTTTGAACGTTATCTCGGCATGAACTGGTCGCAGGAATCCATTGATCCGTCCGAATGGCTTGGCGTGCATCAGATGGACCCCGGCGAGCTTTGGGAAACTCACAACGCGCTCAAGACGATGCTCATTGCGTTTGTACGTCGGCGCGTGAGTCGTCAATGCCGTCGGCGCGGCGAGTCGGACGAAGTAATTGAACAGACGAGGAATTTGCTTGATCCGCAGATTTTGACGATTGGTTTCGCCCGACGTTTTGCGACTTACAAACGCGCAACAATGTTGTTGACCGACATTGATCGTCTCGACCGAATTTGCAATAATCCCGATAAGCCAGTTCAGTTCGTTTTTTCCGGCAAATCGCATCCGGCGGACAATCCCGGCAAAGAATACATCCGGCAAGTCGCCAATTTGCGGCATGATCCGCGTTTTGCCAATCGTATCGTTTTCATTGAAGACTACGATATTAACGTGGCGCGTCACATGGTGCAAGGCGTGGACGTATGGTTGAATAATCCGCGGCGTCCGCTTGAAGCGTCGGGAACGAGCGGTATGAAAGCGGTTTTGAATGGCGCGCTCAATCTTTCGATTCTCGACGGTTGGTGGGCGGAAGCGTATGATGGAACGAATGGTTTTGCTATCGGCAAGGGTTCGCATCATGTGGACGACAGAATTACCGATCAACGCGACGGCGAAAGTTTGTTTGAAGCGCTGGAAAAAGAAGTCGTGCCGTTGTATTACGAAGTCGATGAACACGGACTTCCGACCGGCTGGATTCGCCGCATGAAATATTCGTTCAGCACGTTAGCTTGGCGGTTCAGCGCGCACCGTATGGTGGCGGATTACGTTCTCAACGCTTATTTACCCGCCGCCGGCGGCGTCAGTTGTCAAATGCCGTCGCAATGAAAATAGGTAACGCCTCCGCCGAATCATGTTTTTTTACCGCGACCGCGCAAAATCTTGGGACTTTGGCGACTACTTGGAACTTTTGAGATGATCTTCCAACGACGTCCTAATAGCCGCTAACAGTCCCAAATAATCCCTTTTGTTCCGCCTTGCGCCGCCATTTGTCTGACTTTAAAACATTCTTTGCGAACCTCTTCGCGATTCTTCGATCTTCGTGGTGAAAAAATATTTTCAAAAAAATTTCAATTTTCCGACAATTCGTATTGACGTTGCGGAATAGTTCGTGCATAATAACAAGTAATACGCTTTACTGATTGGACAAAATCATGGCGATTTTTTTCAATCAATTTCAAAAAACCTTTTAAAAGAGGAGATTTCAAATGCCAAAACCAGATTTGAACACAAAAAGTTCATTTTCAAGCCCGAAATCGGGCGTTTCGCAGAATCTGACTATCCCGTGCGGGGGGGGGGGGGTAGAATATGTCGGTTGTGCAAAAATAAAAATCGACAATGCCGGAACAATTTTATCCGGCGCCGTTCTCTTTTTTGTCCGCATTATTGCGGGTATCTTTGCCCATTTAGGAAGTATTTCCGCCCGATTCGGAAACCGTTTTCCCGGACGTTTTCTCCGAAAACGTCTCAACAAAATTTCTGTAGCGCGGCGACATGCGTTACAGCGTCGTGTACCGCGGGCGTTTACGCTTGTCGAATTGCTTGTCGTGATTGCGATTATCGGCGTGTTAATCGCGTTGCTTTTGCCCGCCGTTCAAGCAGCGCGTGAAGCGGCAAGAAGAATGCAATGCACGAACCATCTCAAGCAGTTTGGTCTCGGCGTTCACAACTTTATCAGCGCGCGGGACAACATGATTCCGCCGCTTGTGCTGCACACCGGAAGACCAAGTATCATGCTGTTGCTCATGCCGTATTACGAGCAACAGCAACAGTTCAACCTCCTGATGCAGTACGGACAAGAAAATTGCATGCAGAGCAATCAGCAAACCGGCGTGAAATCCACCGCGTCAACTGAAAATACCAGATATCGAGAATGGTGGGACAGTCTGACCCAAGAACAACAAAACTCGCTTGGTTCGATTCCCATCTGGAAATGTCCGTCGCGACGTAGCGGCGTCCAGCTTTCTACCGACATTGACGACGCAAGCGTTAATCAAAACGGAAATTGTATTGCTCCCGGACCGGTTACGGATTACGCCGCCGTCATTCTTTGGTCGGACGCAATTGGTTCGACGACGCCGGGTACTGGTTGGGTCTCTCATTTTCGATCCAATCAGGTAAATGATATCAACAATAACTTTGGTCCGTTCCGCGTCAGCGTTTTGAATACCAGCAACGTGGACGCGAATACTCCGCGCGACCCGATTTCTTATTGGGCGGACGGTTCAAGTAATCAAATCATTTTTGGCGAATCTCACGTTCCCGCAAACCGGATGAACGTTTGTAAATCGTCGGCATGGTGGACGCAAGCGGATTGCAGCGCGTTGACAAGTCATGGCGCAACTCGCGGCTATGTTCGTCCCGTTCATCCGGCGTATCGTCTGGCACGCGGACCGAACGACTATACCGGCGACTCCAACGCCGAATCGCCGATCACCGGTTACGGATTCGGAAGTTCTCATACCGGCACGTGCAATTTCCTACTCGGCGACGGTTCGGTTCAGGCGGTGAGTACGACGGTTTCCATGTCAACGATTCTCGTTCCGCTTGCCAATGTCGGCGACGGCGTTTCGGTCGCGCTGCCATAACAGGAATCAGGTTCCAGCGTTGTTTTACCGCGCACTTTCGCGTGTTGAAAACTCGCCTGGGACATTGGTCAAGTTACTTTAATTTCAGGAGTTTTTTATGCGTTTTACGACGTTGATTTGCGTTTTGCTTTTGCCGGCATTGACGGTCGGATGTTCGGGCAAGACGAAAGTGACCGGCAAGGTCGCGTTTTCCGACGGCGCACCGCTGACGACCGGCGAGGTTCGTTTCGAGTCGGACGGTTTCCTCGCCGCCGGAAAGATTCAGTCTGACGGCAGTTACCGGCTCGGCTCCGCGAGCGAGACCGACGGCGTTCCGAAAGGTTCGTACCGCGTTTCGATTTACGCTTTGGACTATTCCCACATTCCGCCGGGAGCAGACCTTATGAAAGCGCCGCCCGCAAAATCGCTGGTTGCGGAAAAGTTCCGCTCCGGCGAAACCAGCGGGTTGACCTGCGAAGTCAACGGCGCCACGAAGTTCGATATTACGGTGGAAAAACCGTAGCGGAGTAAGCGAGGAGTCGGGTTGCAGGTTATCAGAGTCCAGGTATCAGGAGCCAGCGTTGGCTTGCCGTACTTTCGCGTGTTGAAAACCAACACTGGAACCTGATATCTGGAACCTGCAACCTGCTCAAGATTCACTTTAATTTCAAATCCATTAACTTTCAAAACTATTAACAATGAAAGGTCTTACAATGACACGAACATTAAAAACTTACGGGTTCACGTTGGTTGAACTCCTTGTCGTGATTGCGATCATCGGCGTCTTGATCGCGTTGCTTCTTCCGGCGGTTCAAGCCGCCCGCGAGGCGGCGCGGCGAATGCAGTGTTCCAATCAACTCAAACAACTTTCCCTTGCGTTGCACACTTACCACGACGCATACAAAGCGTTTCCGGCGGGCAACAGCCGGTTTTGCCGCCCCAATACAACCACCGCGTGGAACGGATACACGCCGTTTCTGTCGCTCATGCCGTTCTATGAACAGCAGGCGCTTTACGACGAAGCGACAACAGGCGGCAATTCGGGAGTCGATCCCAGCAGCGGTTCGCCGTGGGCGGATCGCAACATTAAAGCGATTCTTTGCCCGTCGGAATCCTACGCGAGAAACGCATGGGGACGAGTCAATTACGTTTTCTCGCTGGGCGATTGGGCGGATAGAAACAACTGGAGCGCTACCGCGTCGGAACAAGTTCTTGAGAACAATCGCGGCGCTTTTATTCGCGCAGCCGGTTCAAGCGTTACTGATGCAAATTTCCGTTGCAAATGGCATACGATGGCGACGCTTGCCGACGGCACAAGCAATACGGTTGTTTTTTCGGAACGATGCGTTTCGTCGCGGCGTAACACGATTCGCGGCGCGTATGCGTTGAGTATCGCCGGAATCGGGAATACTGCCGGCGGCGGCGCTGCGGTGACGCCGAAAAGTTGTTTAGATACGCGCGAAGGAAGGGGTTACAAAACGACCGGCGTGACGATTCAAAAAGACGATCATTTCGGAACGCGCTGGGCGGACGGACGCGGTCCGTCGAGTTTCTCGACGATCTTGCCGCCGAACTCGCCGAGTTGTTCCGGCGCGGCGTTGAATTACGACGCGCGGATGCTGGTTTCGGCGTCGA
>JAISZO010000219.1 GCA_031269105.1 Planctomycetaceae bacterium
GATTTTTGCTCGTCAATTTCAAAAAAACTTAAAAGTTTAGAAGGAGTTTCGACTATGAAAAAGTTGAACGAAGCGTTTGATTTTCTTGAACTTCGGCAGAATGTATCGGGGGGGGGGGGTACGTAATATGGCTAATAAGCCGTGTTTTACGTACTGTAACGCTCTTTTTTGCCCGCGTTATTACGAGCGCTTCTGTCCGTATGATTGCGAGTATTTCTGCCTGTTCGAGCGTTTCTGTCCGTTTAGGAAAACAATCTTCTGTTCGCAAAGCGTTTACACTTGTCGAATTGCTCGTTGTGATTGCGATCATTGGAGTTTTGATCGCGCTGCTGTTGCCCGCGGTTCAAGCAGCGCGGGAAGCCGCAAGAAGAATGCAATGCAGTAACCATATGAAACAGTGGACGCTCTCGCTTCACAACTTTCATGACGCCAACAATCGGTTGCCGTTCCAGCGTAACAAACGCACGCCGTCCAATTCAAGAGACGAATGGAGCGCCAACTATACGCTGCTTCCTTTTATGGAACAACAAAATCTTTTTGCAACCATTAACTCAAACACTTCTGAGATTGGTCCTTGGCAACTTGACGCCGCAATATCGCCGATTGCAACATTCCTTTGTCCATCGGATCAGGCGGCAAGCCGTAATTCCGGTACCGCAAATTATGTACGGCAACCCGGTAATATCGTGATATGTCTTGCCGACGGAATCAATACGCTCATGAATAACAGTCAAATCGGCGGGCAAAACGGCGACCTCAGCGGACGGTTACTGTTTTACTGGAATCTTGAAAGAACATTTGGGTTTTGTACGGATGGTTTGAGCAATACGATTGTTATCAGCGAAAGTATTGTTTCAGATGTAATCGGTTCGCAAAAAATCAAAGGCGGCGTCGCCACAACCACGTCGCTTGATAAAAGCGATTGGATATGGGATCCCAATATTTGTAAAAATCTCGGCGTCAATGGAGTATTAACCGGTTCCGTTTCAAATGCGAATTGGCGTTGCGGGCGAATGTTGGACGGACGCGTGGTTTATACACACTTCAACACGATTTTACCGCCCAACGCTCCGTCTTGCATTTACAACTCAAACGAAACGGCGCACGGTTTTTATACGGCGCAGAGTAACCATACGGGCGGCGTCAATACCAGTCGTCTTGACGGTTCCGTTTCTTTTGTTGCCGATAGCGTTGATACCGGCGGTTTACCGTCGGACGTCAAACAGGGAAAAGCCCTTGTTGGACCAAGCCGTTTCGGCGTCTGGGGAGCGATGGGAACGCCCAACGGCGGAGAAAGTACTTCGCTTTAACAAAAAAAATTAGGCAACTTCTAAAAATTTTGGCAAAAAATGATTTTATGGATTTTAGTGAATCGAAAAACAAGTTTTTGGAAGTTGCCTTTCATTGCGTCGATTATCATTTCTTTCCGTATTGGGAATAAATTATTATTTACCTTTAACATTTCACAAATACTTATGCGAAAAATTTTACTTATTGTTCTACTAACGACTATTGTCGGATGCTCTCCGAACAATAAACCATCGGATTTACCGCCGCTTTATCCTTGCACGATTGCCATTAAACAAGATGATTTGCCGCTTACTGAAGCAGCCGTCGAACTCCTGCCGATTCCTCCGACCGTAGCAAAGTATCGGGCGGCGTCAATAACCGGTACGGACGGCAAAGCGTCGATGACGACATACGGTTTTTCCGGAGTACCCGCAGGTAAGTACAAAGTTGTTATTTCAAAAAACATCCAAGACGATTTAGTCTATGGAGACAATCCTTCAACAGGACAAAAGGAAATTGTCAGTTTCCAGAAATACGCGACCGTTGAATCGAAATATTCGTCAACGGAAACGACTCCTTACGAAATTGAAATCACCGGTAAAAAGAAAAAAGCAGAGCATATTTTCGACGTCGGAAAATCTGTTAAAATCAAGATACGGATTTCCTAGAAAAACTATCCCAACGATAATCCTGCCACAACGCAATTTGTTTCGACGAAACGTCGCCCGAAATATTCGTAAAGAGACGCTGGCAAGCGCTTGCTCAAGGAACCGCGTACTCTTGTGTACGAACTGCCGTTGAATGTTTCGGGAAATGCTCAGGAATTCAAACGCACCGGCGGAAGAAAACCATTCCTAATGCTGGGAAGAGGCGCTTCCAGGAAGTTAAAAGTTAAAAACGAAAAGTGAACATCATTTCGCCCCGTGCGGGGTTTGATTGTTTTCGCGCGGCGGTTTCACCGCTGGTTACGCATGATTCCGCCGCTGCGCGGCTATTCCTGCGGACGCGAAGCCGTGCTTGCGTCCTTCGGACTTATACGATTCGCCGAACATTTTTCGGTCTCCGAATAAAACATTCCGGTCTCCCGGATAACTTTTTCGGCGTCCCGGATAACTGTAAGTTGATTGAAATCTGGAAAAATTAGGGGATAAAATAAGAGGAATAGGGAAGCATAAAGACCGAAAATTGAGAAAAAACAAACGGGCGTCAATGATTTTTACACGACTCAAAAGAAATATTCCCCCGAATCCATCGGAGAAAATGAGGATT
>JAISZO010000237.1 GCA_031269105.1 Planctomycetaceae bacterium
CCCGTCGGTCGGCTGCGCCGTCGGGCGCCCCTCCAACGGAGGGGAATTTGTCTTAGGCGACAGGTTTCAGATTCCAGTATCCAGGTACTAGGGTTGGTTTCAACACATTCACCACGAAGCCGCGAAGGAATCACGAAGAATTTTTAAAGTGAGGCAAATGGCAGACCGGAGCGTAAGCGACGGTTCAACCTTTGCTTCGGGATACCATGATGATGAGGCGCGGCTTTAGGCGACGGAGGTTGTTTTGTTGGACGAATAAGGTTTTATTTTGACGTCAAAAAATCCAAAATATTTGTGGAGATACTTTTGGCGAAACTGGGAATAGGAGATTTCCCATCTTCAAAATCCCGTATTGCGCAACGCAACGCCGGACGCCATGATTTGCCGCTTCAACTCGCCAATGGCGTAAAGACCGGAATGTAAAATTCCTGCGACAATCGCCGCGCTGACTTCCGTTTTGAGGAACACTTCGCTTAAATGAGCGGCGTTACCCGCTCCGCCGGACGCGACGACCGGAATCTGCGTTTCGCGGGCAATTTGTCCGGTAATGTCGAGTTCAAAGCCGTCTCGCGTTCCGTCTCTGTCCACCGAATTGACGACGATTTCACCGACGCCGAGTTGTTCGCAACGTTTCGCCCATTCCAGCGCGTCCATGCCGGTTCGTTCACGAAAACCGCGTATTGTTACCTCGAAACCGCTTGGAAACCGCTCTTTGTCGGGATTGGAAACCGGGTCCATTCCTAAAACAAGACACTGCCGACCAAATGCGCGGCTTCCTTCGGCAATGATTTCAGGATTGGCGACGGCAAGCGAATTGATCGAAACCTTTTCCGCGCCGGCGTCGAGAACCTCGCTCATATCGTTAAGCGTCGCGATTCCGCCGCCGACCGCAAATGGAATATGAATCGCTTTAGCAACGTCCCGCACCATGCCGACGTCGATTTTTCGTCGCTGCGCCGACGCGGTAATATCGTAAACAACCAATTCGTCCGCCCCGTCGTCGTAATACTTTTTCGCCAATTCGACAGGATCGCCGAGATCAATATTATTTTGGAACTTTACCCCTTTCGTCACGCGGCGGTCGATCACATCAAGACACGGAATAATACGTCGTTTGATAGGAAAGAGTTTCGCGGAATCGTTGTCGTCGCAACGTCCGTCCCACGTTATGAAATTTTTGAGAATTCGCAAACCGACTTCGCCTGATTTTTCAATATGAAATTGCGTCGCCGCAAGATTTTTGCGTCCGACCATCGACGCAAACGTCGTGCCGCCAAAATCCGTAACGCCGATAACGTCCGCCGGATCGCTTGGAGCGGGATAATAACTATGAACAAAATAAAAATCGCTCAAATCGGGAACGCCGCTCAACACCGGATGGCGGCGAACCTGTTTCATACTGTTCCAGCCCATTTGCGGAACTTTGTAGCGGGAATCTGTCGGACGGAGCAATTTTGCAGCGCCGGGAAGAAGTCCCAATACGTTGGTTCCGCCGTCTTCTTCCGAAAAATCAAACAGAATTTGCGTGCCGAGACAAATTCCGAAAAATGGAACGCCGCGTTCCAAAACTTCGCGCAAAACGGGAATCAGACCGCGTTGCTGAAGATTTTGCATCGCCGCCGCCGCCGCGCCGACGCCGGGAAAAATCACCCGCGTCGCTTTTTGAATCGCTTGCGGATCGGACGTAATCACCGCCTCGTAACCAAGCGATTCCAACGCCAATTGGACGCTCGTTAAATTTCCAGCGCCGTAATCAATTAAAGTCAACATAGAAAATGAAAAAATGATCGTGAATGAGAGAGTAAGCCGGTTGTTTCAGGTTAAAATATTTACTAAAAATAAAAAACCTGATTCTTTCCTATTTTGAGGAGTTAAAGTTATGAAAGAAGCAGCAAGCGCCGAAACCTGCCGCATCGCAAGGGCATTTCAAACATTGTATCATTATTGGTCAATTACGAAAGAGCCCCGCCGCTAATATTTCAGACAATGTACGCGACGTAACCTTTGCGAAATTTTATAATGTCCATTGAAAGGAGAGCGTTGCGTCCGAAACATTAGCGGTCAAGATCAAAGGTTCGTGGGTCACTTTTTCTGGCGAGTTCGTGGGACAGTGTATGACATGTTATCATTGGCGGTTGGTTTTTATTACCCGTTTGTGAATAGAGTATCCTCTTACCATCCATTACCATGCGTATTAAAAAAATGATAACGCCGTTGCGTTGAAGCGTCGTAACCTGGTTGCTTTTTGTCGTGCGAATAACTCTCTTCGTGAGGTTGCTAAAGCGTTTCATGAATCCCAATCCAGCGTAAAAACCTTCAGGAGAAAGGATCGCCTACCTTAAATTTTAAGGGACAAATGGGACGACAATAAATTCCGCTTGCGACACTCTCCACTAATAAATTACTGTTCAACAGCAAACTGAACGGGAAGTTTTAATATTGGCGTATCATCGAGACCAGTTTCGAGGATAATCATGGCAACGTTTTCTTCATCTGATTTTATAAAGTTACAAACCGGAGCGTCTGTTGGCACTTCGATTGTCAACGAATACAAACGCCGTCGAACTGATTCACCGCCAAGATCACGCGGTTCCGACAACATCGTTTTTAGCCACACCGGTCTGATTTCTTTGATTTTTAAGTCGGCACGGAATGCAGCGGTTCCAGTAAACTGGATTGAAACATCTTTAACTATTTTTTGTCCAATTCCCGTTTTTCCGAGCAGAACAGAACCGGTTTCTTTATTGAATCCTGTACCGGAAATGGAAACACCACTGCCGGTGATTTGTCCGCGAACCGATAACTCAAAAGTCGGCTCACTCGGATAATTCGATTTGAAAAAGAATTTTTCCTGAAACGTGCCAACCGGTAACCCCGACTTAACCGTTACACGTCC
>JAISZO010000296.1 GCA_031269105.1 Planctomycetaceae bacterium
TACTGTTACGGACATTTCTGCTCCTTTTAAAAGAAATTTGTTTTAACTCCTTTTATTGTAGCAACTTGTCCGTTTTTTTGTTATTAGAGAGGTAAGGTACGGACTTGGCGGATGAACCATTAAATTTACTTTTGAACTTGGCAAAGCCGTAAGAATCCAAATGTCGCCGGCACGGTCGTTAAAGCAGTTTTACGGACCGCCTGACGAAGATAAATGAGGTCAATCGTTTTCAACGATTTTTCTTCAATCTTCCTTGCCGTCCGCGCGGCAAGGAGGCGTATTATGAGCGGTTGGATTCTAATTTTCCGAACAAAATAAACTCGGTAGCAAAAACCAACGACAACCTTATTCCCTTAATATTCCTCTCCAACGGAGGGGAATTTAAAAGGAATAAGATTGTTTTTCTGCGCGACATTTACGACTCATGTTGTTTTGTTAGAAAAATGAGGTATAAATAAGGTTGGGAAAGAGAAAAATTTTTCGTCAAAAGAAGATACTTTTACCTACAGACGACAGTCAACGGACTCCATGCTCTTAACTTTCACATATTGAAAGCCAATGCTGGAATCGAGGCGGCTGAAACCTGACGGCGGACGCCTTTGATTGGCGCTTTACTTCAACAACTTTTTCAACGGCAAGCCCCCTTGTTACCTACTATGTTTTTTGAAAATTTCGACAACGTCCGATTGGAACGTCAGCTTTCCGGTAATCGTTTTACGGCGTCTTACCGTCTTTTCGGCGACGAAAAAACCGCAAGAAGCGTTGCGGCGGATATTTGCGCAGAACAGACGGTCGAGTTTCCCGTTTCGCTTCTTCCGTCGGGAACCATTCCTGAAAAAATCGTCGGGCAAATTGAAACGTTTGAACGTGAAGACGAAAACGTTTATCTTGCGGAAATCAGTTTTGCAGAAGAACTTGCCGCCGGAGAGTGGACGCAGTTTTTGAACGTGTTGTTTGGCAATATCAGCATGAAACCGAGATTGCAACTTATCGCGGCGCGTCCAAGTCAAGGAATTTTGGACGTCTTGCCCGGTCCGCAATTCGGAATTGCCGGAATCCGCGAGATTGTCGGCGTCCCGGAACGTCCGCCGCTTTTCACCGCGCTCAAGCCGATGGGACTTTCAGCGGACAATCTTGCCGACCTTGCCCGTCAGTTTGCCGAAGGCGGCGTTGATATTATTAAAGACGATCACGGACTTTCCGATCAACCGTTTTCGCCGTTTGAAGAACGCGTTGCGCGGTGTGCCGACGCGGTACAAAACGTCAACGCAAAAACCGGACGTCAAGCGATTTACGTACCGAATGTCACCGCGCCAATAGAAAAGTTTTTTGATCGCGCCATTCGCGCCAAAGAACTGGGCGCGGGAGCGGTTATGGTTTCGCCGGGATTGATTGGTCTCGATGCGATGCGGCGGCTTGCGGAAATGAAAATCGGACTTCCGATTCTAGCGCATCCGGCATGGATTGGCGGTTTTGCGTTGAATTTGCCGGGCAACTGTCCGCAGGGAACGTCTTGCGGCGTGTTATATGGAACGTTGATGCGAATGGTCGGAGCAGACGCGACGATTTTTCCAAATTACGGCGGACGTTTTCCGCTTTCCCGCGAGGATTGCATGGGGATTGTTACGGCAAGTCGTGAAAAACTCGGCGAAATGCGTCCGATGTTCCCAAGTCCGGCAGGCGGCATGGAACTGAAAAATATTCGCGACATGATCCGAAATTACGGCGCCGATATGCTGGTTTTAGTTGGAAGCGGTCTTTTTCGTTGCGGCGACAATCTTGCCGACAATTGCAAACGGTTTCTTGAAGAAGTCTCTTAAAACGCCTCGAAACGTAAACGAGAGAAAACTGTCTGAACCAGAAATTCGTGCGATTCTGAAAATCCTAAAAATTTTAGTTCAGACAACATCTTTTCATTTTCTTTACTCCGCGCAGCAAAACTTTTTCTATGCCGGAGATACTTGGAATTTTGGGAAAAAGCGAGCGATCTTCTACAAAACATTCCTGACTAACTCATAATTACTTTTGTAATATTATTCGCTTTATTCGAGGATAAGCGATAATATTTCTTAAAAAAACAGAAGAGTTTTTCAATTTTGCTTCAATATGACCTAAATTTGAATACAAACAAAATGGAAAGCGATTTTCAGCAAAAAATTTTTGCTTGTCAATCCAAGCGTATTTTCAGGAAAGTACCTACTACAATTACAAACCAATCAGGAAATTTAGAAGTCAATGGGCTTTCTTAAAAGTTTCTTTCGTACAGTTTTTCGCGACGGCGCAATTCCAATAGGCGGCAATAATAGTTTTGAACATGTTCCGCAACAGGAATTGGAAGCGCATCTCGACGTTTCCCGTTATGGGAATTTTACGCTCACCGACGCGATTCGTCCGTCGTTCGACCTAAAAGTCATGCCACAAGAAGGATTTCGGCATGATCGTTATAACGACGAACAAAGCGGCGCGTCGGTTCCGGTGTTGATGGGAGCGGTTTCGCGGGAACGGCTTTTTGAAACGTTTCTTGAAATGCTGGACCCGCTTGGAATGGTGGTGGACGTTGTTCTTGAGACAAGTCACAACCGCGAAATGACCGGACATACCGATTTGTACCGCGAACATATTGATATGCCGGTTCTGAAAAGTATTTTGTATGATTTTGAGGATTTGCTCGGTAATGACGGTTGCGCCGGAATTGCCGTTCTGAATCCCGGAATCCCTCAGGAAGTACAACTCGACGAACACAAGTTGATTATTGTTTACGGCGAAAACCTGAGCGATTACGAAGAAGTTTTTTGTCGTCATAACGTTCCATGTCATGAAGATATGCGTTTTTTGACCGAAGCGGAACATGTTCATTCGTCTAAAGATACCTTTGTGGCAAGGTTCGAGGAATTGAAAACGGAACTCGGTATGGACGGCGGATACTATTGATCTATTAGAGATACTAAGCTCTTCCGCCGATTAAAATCGGCGGTTAATAAAATGACGTCCTTTTCGGGATTACCGACAATACCCTGTCTTACGTAAAAACAAAATTCATTATAACGATTCGTCCGTCAATCAATTTTGTTGCGTAAGAATACCGACAGATTTCTTGCGAGAGAAAGAGCAAGTAACGAATAAATGATCGAGAGCGTTTGCCAACCGATTGTCTTCACGATTTTTTGAGCATGTCGCGAAGTTTCCAGCCGCCGCCAATAAGCATCATAATGATTCCCAGCGCCATCATCCAGAATCGCGGTTCGTCGGGTCCCGGAATAAATTTACGTCCGCCGCGCGCAATCGCTAACGCCACTTCATCGGTCTTAACAACAATCTTGCCGTCCATCCAAACGTATTCGATTTGTTGAGCGTCAAAAAGTGTTGCTTTTGTCCCATTGGGAATTTTCGTTTTAAATGAAAATGGAGTTGGTTTAGAATTGTCTATTATTGATATATTGTCTAATTTTATTGATATTCTATTTTTGAATATTCCTTTATCATTGACATTCACTTGTGAATTGGAATTTTCATAAAAAGTTGGAATTTTCACGCCTTTGACGTCAATAAATTTGTCTAAAACAATAGTTTTTTCTATCAACTCGCCAGTTTTTGAGGTATTGGATTGATGAATTTCTAAAAAACGCATAAGAAAATTTCTGAATCTACCGTATTAGGTGTTTTTAAATAAAGTTGAATTTTGCAGGTTGCTGCTGACATAAAATTGTAAAAAGGTCATAATTACGTCTTGTATAACCAACGAACAAGGA
>JAISZO010000304.1 GCA_031269105.1 Planctomycetaceae bacterium
AGATAATTATTGTTGCTCATGATATAACTCTGTGAATTTTATTTTCAATCTAACCGATATAATTTTCCGCCAAAGATCGCAAAAACAATTCCTTCCGGACTGATCCAACAATGATAGAACTTATTAAGCCCTTCAACAACGACTTTTCCGGCTTGTCCGTTGTTAAATTCCGCGATATTGCCTTGACTATCCATGACCCAAAAACGATTCATACTCGTTCCCCAAACCGCTCTTGTATCGTTCTTTTGAAAACTTTTTTCTGTTTCAGTCACAAGCGGGTGCGTTTCTTTTCCATCGCGAAAAACTGTAATATTACCGCCGACCAAAACAAAATTATTTTCATCGATTACCCAAAGATCATGAATGCGACCGGAATGCGTTGTTGAATAATGCTTGACCCATTTCCCATTGTTGTATTTGAAAATCTCGTTATCTTTTATTCCAATCGCTTCGTTTTTGCGATAGGCGCGCATAAAATAAGGATTTCCAAAAATGTTGGTCGCGTCTTTCTGGGATAAAGGAGTTATTTTTTCGTTGTTGTATTGGTAGAAACCAAGAGGAGAACGACGTATTCCAAATTGAAAAATGTTGTCTTCAGTTTGAAAGAAAGTGATAAATGAACCGTCGTTATTATAATGATTTTCAGTATAATGATCTTCAGTGACGTCTTTATAAGAGTCTTTCTCGTAGATACGAAGGCAATTGCGCAAAAAAAGAATCAATTGATCGGATTTATTGTAATGAATCCACTTTCCGTCAAAAATGTTATTACATTCCAATAGACGCCAGTTGCCGTTATAAAACCATGCAACAACGTCATTATGATTATGATACCTCCCTCCTCTAATGACAAAATTGTTTTTGTCCCAGCCGTATATTTCAGAAATATTGGCGACTTGTTCCGGCAAATCTTCGGCTTCTTTCCATTGAGAATGATCGTAAGAACGGTTTGCGTAACGGTTGATATTCATACCGATACCGCGCTGGTACGAAGAAAATCCGCCGCCGATTTTTTTCGGCAAGCAGGAAAAAATATAAAGACCAACGCAAACAACAATCACAAGACCGACGATTCCTAAAAACTTTTTGCCGTTGGTGGAATGTGACCGATCGCTTTGCGCGGACGGCGCCGACATTCTTGCAACTTGACGACGAATAACGGCGGGAACGTTTTCCGTCATCGTTTTGATTGTTGAAAGAAAATAATTTTGCGGCGATTTGACGCTCGTTTGTTGATTTGTAATTTCCTGAAGAATCGTTGATTCGCTCAAACAAGCGAAATTACGTTTTAGATAGTCAATTTCAAACTGTTGAAGCTCGCCGGTTGTCGTTAAATCGGCAATCTGATTTCTCAAATTTTGAATTTTTATCTTTCGCGCATCTTCGGCTTGCTGATATAAATTCGGCAATTCTTGCGTAAGCCATGATTTTGCCGCGACAACTTTGGACTGCGATTGCGGTTCCGCGCTCCAAATGTTCGCTTGTTTTATAAGCTCGTTTTTCAGCGCGGCGGCGTCTGTGATCGCCGGATCAAGAAATAATTCTAAATCAAGGTAAATGTTATTATTCATTGTTTCGTAATGCTCCTTCTTTATGGTTCAAGGTTGATTGTTCAAATCCGCTAAAACTATTTTCAATTTTTTGTTTCCCGCAAAACGTCGGAGCGACAAAGAGTTTGTTTCAAGGAAACTTCGCGGCTTCGACGCTTTACGAGAGATAAAATTTCAAACGTAATGAGCGTAACAAATTATTAGTATCTATTCAGTAGCGTTGGTAACCCGTGAAATTTTCTTTATGATTGAACGTGACAAGGTAGGCGATCTTTCGCCGAAAGGTCGCGTCGGCGGTAACGGCGTCCAACCTTTTGCCGAAAGGTTAGTTACCTTATGTGGATAAACCTTTAACGAAAACGCTACGGAATAGTTACCATTATTAAATAAAATTTTTCTGATGAAGTTGTTGACGAATTTTTGACAAATAGCCGTAAAACAAGATGAAACTGAATCCAATAATTAACGCGGCAAATCCGGGTTGAAGACCGCAAAGCCAATCGTAAACGCCGTGCAACACCATCGGTACCGCTAAGCCGAGACAACATAAAACGACCCAACGTTTACCGGAAGTCGTCGCGCAAATAATATAATACGTAAAAATGCCCGTCCAAATCGCATGGGCAAAAACCAGTGATACAGAACGTAACATCATGGAAATCATCGCGCTGTGAATATGTAATAAAGCCGCAATGCCGCCGTTTTGTATTTCTTCTTTGATCTGTTCTTCCGTTTGCGCTTCCAGCGAATTTAAAACGGTTTGGATAATATTATCAAGACCGCGTTCCATATTTTGCGTCGCGTAAACGACATTCTCAAAAGCCGCAAAACCAAGACCGGAAAAAACGCCGATCAAAAGCGCCATCATTGGCGACGCCTTTTTTCGTTTCCAAATCAAGTACAACGCAACCGGCGCGATTTTACAAAGCTCTTCGCAAAAACCAACCTGAAAGATAAATCCGAATAGCCGAATCAACGGATTATTTCCGTCATCCGCTATGTTCAAATAAAAGGACGGCAGGCAATGAGTATAAAAGAAAAACAATGTATTCACTCCGATAAATCCTGTGATGAAAAACGACGTTACGGGAAGAATCAGACTATCGGAACTTTTCAATACTAATCCCCGCAAAACGCCGCCCCACAACATCGCAAAGAAGAAAATCAATCCGTACAATTGAATTTGCAAATCTTGAAACGACGTAATGGAAAGCGGCAATACGCCAAGCGCAAAAACCACCCAAAACGTAGGGGCTTTGAATAACGTCGCCGCGTTGTCGGGATCAATAGGAATAATTTCCTTTTTAAAATCCGTCGCCCGAAACGTTTCAAGAATTTCCTGAACGGTTCCTAGAGAATTTGACATTGACGGCGGTTCCGTTTTTTGCGTTGAAGACGCGTTAAACGTTAGACCGTCAATTTTCGACGCTTGTTTTGTTTGTCCTTCCGGCGTTACAATTTGCGTGTTTGGCACAATTTTTCCTGATAACGCAAGCCGGCGAATCGCGTCCCAATCAACCGGTCCTTTTTTGCTGCCGGAAATATCGTAATAATACCAGTGGTTCATTTTTTTAGTTGGGTTAAAGTGAAACAAATATGTATATTAGTTGCCTAATATACCTCCTTGTGATTTTCGTTTAATTTCTCTTTGTTTTCTTTCTAATTCGTTTTCTGCATTAGCAATTTGTCTTTTCAATTCAGCTAACTCTGAACGTCTTTCGCTAACATTTCGTTGCCATTGTTGATATTCCGCTTCAATTTCGTTACAACGTTTTTCACGTCTTTCAATATCTTTTAACTGTCTTTCTTTTATTGAAAGTTGTCTTTCGATGTTTGTCAAATCAGTTTGTCGTTTTTCGAATTCCGCCAGCAGTTTTTTTTGTCTCTCTTGTAAATTCGGTAATTCTTTTTTTATGTTTTCGGAAATTTTGATCAACCGCCACTCTTTTTCATGAGATTCGGCAATACTATTAAGACGTTGTCTTTCTTTAACGATCCATTCTTTATCGGCGGCGTTTTGTTTTATTTCGTTTTCTAACGACTGCCTTTTTTGTTGCAATGGTTCTAATGTTTCGCGTTGTTTTTGTATTTCTGTTACAACCGTTTTTAGTAACTCTTGCTTTTTCGGTAATTCCTCTTCGATTTGTTTTAATGTTTCTTCTTTGTAACGGGCGGCTTCAATACTTTTCCATTCATTCGCTATTTTTTGCTTCGTATTGGCTATTGCTGTTTTATCTTCGTTTATTTGTTTTATTTCGCTTTCTAAAGCCAGTCTTTCAGAATGTAACGATGTACATTTATTGGTTAGGGCGCTCAATTCTTGTTCTTGTTTTTGAATCAAAGCGGGTAAGTTTTTATGTTTCATTTTATTATTTTCCAATTCACTGGTATCGGAATCCAATTGTTGTTTTCGATAATCCAGTTCATTCCGAAACGCATTGAGTTCGTTTCTTTCAGAGTTCATCTGTTCGTAGTTCGTTTGTAACGTTCGTTGATCGGATTCGAGCGTTGCGAATCCATCGTTCAATGCCTGATGTTCGGCGTCGCGTCCATATTTGTAACCTCTGTAAAAAAGTATCAACATAATCAAACCAACAAGCGGTAGAATATAGCGCCAAGGTAACTGAAATCTTTTTGGCGGCGCATTGGTTCTATCGGAAGAATGAGACCATGCAGGCGACCGAACCATTGACGGAATGGGTTGCGGAGTTTGTTGCAGTTCCTTTGCTCTCGACATTTTCATGGGATAAAACGAAGTCGGAGCAAATACAACCTCTTTGGAACAAATCACCAATTCAACATTACCAACGTTGATACGATTACCCGGCTGCAACATTTTTGTACCTGCCAAATTCGTGTAACGAACTTGATTGCCAACCATTTGAAATTGTGCAGACTTGGGAGCAATACCCGCTACAAATATTGTGTCCTCCGAACCGGAACCGAGCGTGACGACTTGCGATCCAAGATTAATCTGCGTTGTATGCCGTAAATCGAAAATAACAGTAAGCCAAATCTTTTTTGATATTGTTTCAATCCAACTAATCATCATACCGAGACATAATCCGAGAATACTGGCGCCGATGAAACGTCCCAATGAATCGTCAACATTTTGCGGCATAAGAGAACGAATCTGTAGAAAACCAATAGCGCCTAAAACTCCGCCGCAAAAGCCGCCGAGTATCATTCGTTTTGTTCCGGTATTCGGAATGAAAAAACACATTCCGTAACCAACCAATCCGCCAAGAATACCCCAGGCAATCACTTGAATTTGCGTTGTAGCGCCGAACCAATGGTAACAACAATGCCCGATGATACCGGCAGTTAAACCGCCAACAAGGGAACCCCGGCAAAGTTTCTTGCCTTGAGTCAAAGAAATGAAACCTTTATGTAATAATCGATTTTGTACAAATAGAATTGATAGCGCCATTGCAAGACAAACGGAGATACTCCATACAATAGGACGCAAAACATTTTCAACGTCGAAATATCGGTAAATGGGTTCTTGAATAAAAGAAGCAACCATTCCCCCGATTCCTGCCGCTATTGCAAAAATAATAAACTTTGGATACCGCGTCATTATGTTGTTCATGTTTCTTTTATAGTAATTTTAAATTATTCGTAATATATACTCATTACACTTGAAAATGCGATTTTTGTTTTTTATGAGAGCATACAACATACGATATTTTTAATAAACAACGTAACATAGTCAGTGGAATTTTTTATGGTTGAAAACGACAAGGTAGCCAACCTTTCGCCGAAAGGTTGGGCGCCGTAAGGCGCCGGCGAATCCGATTAACGACGGCAATTCGTATTACCGTGCCGTTTGGAATCCGGTTACCGGCTGGAAATCAGGGATACGTCGGCTATCGCCGACGCGACGTTTCGACGAAACGTCGCCTACCTTATGTTGACAAATGTTTAACGAAAATTCCATTGAATATATTCCTAAAAAACGCATTGTGTGTGTTTTTAAAACCGAAATCTCAAGTGAAAAAAGTATATCCGTGAAATAATTGTAACGAAACAGAAGCCCCGAACAGTAGCGAGGGGATTTTCCCGTCGCGTGTGTTTCCCGTCGCTACCGCTCCGGGCTTCTGTTTCTGTTGTTTTGTAAAAAAATCATCTCAAAAATGAACCCAATCTCATTGAAAAATTATTCCGCTGATATATTACATTTATTCAAACGCCATGAATATCTTGTTAATGTTGTTCCCTTGCCCGCGACATTTTCATCGGATAAAATTTCGACGGTGAAAATGGAACGTCTTTGGAACAAACGACGAGTTCGACTTGACCAATTTTGATATGATTTCCCGGCGCGAGCGTTTGCGCGCCGGATTTGCTTTTGTATTGGACTTTATCGCCAACGACTTGAAAAACGCCGACAGATTCGCCGATTCCTTGAATGACAATCATATCGCGGTTTCCCGAACCGACAGACACCGGTTGCGAACCAAGATTGACTTGTGCGAAATTACGCGGATCGTACATCACCATCAGCCAAACGTTACGAAACATTGTTTCAATCCAGCCGATCATCGCGCCGATACACGCGCCGAGTATCGCAGCGCCGATTAAACGACCGCCGGTATCGCCAACTATCGCAAAAATAAGAAAGCCGATTGCGCCAAGTATTCCGCCAACTCCGCCGCCAATCAACGCCCATTTTCGGGCAAGATTGGGAATATAAAACGACATTCCGAAAGCGAGAATCGCGCCGAGTAATCCCCAACTAACAATTCGTCCAATGAATGAAAGTTTAACGATATTGAAAGCGAGATCGCCTCCGCATCCGGCAATTCCGCCGCCGATTGCCGCGCCGACAATAAGAATTGCGACTTGCAATTTATCCGGCGCCGGTTTGCGCAATATTCGATTTTGGACAATCACAATAAATAACGCCATTCCAAAACATAATAACGCCGACCAAAGAAACGCCTGAATATACGAAGGAATGTAATATTCGCGGTCTTTACGAGTCGTTAGTATCGTTGGAGACGTCGTTATTTTTGCAATAACTTGTTCGGCTTGTTTAAACGCGTCGCCAATATTTTGATCGCTCGTCATAAAAACTTTTTGAGAATCGCCGGTCATCTGTTCAAGATATTGCCGATTGCCGTCCTGCGTGGCGACAGCGATAAGAATAATACCGTTTTCCCGCAATTTTTGCGATTTTTGCAGCGCTTCAGCAGCGTCGGCGTTCTGTCCGTCAGTGAAAAACAAAACGATTTTCGGAACGGCTTGTTCTTTCAACGGTTCAGTATTCTTTTTTCTTTTTTTATTTTTCTCGTTTTGTTCCCGAATTTTTTCGTTCACTTCCTTAATTGCATTCTCTTCGTCCGTTACTTCGGAATCGTTTTGAAAGACCTGAAACGAATCTTCAAGCGCCTGACTGAAATAGGTTCCGCCGCCGCTATAGTAATTATCAATCTTCGAAATAATTTGAGTTTTATCATGAGAAAGCGGAAGCAAGGTTTGCGAGGAAGAAGAGAAAACAACGATACCGATTTTTTCTTTTTCCAAATCGCGGTTTTGCACAAAATCTTTTGCCGCTTTTTTGACGGCGTTGCGTTTATTGCCGGTCATGCTTCCCGAATCGTCAAACGTCAGGCAAAATTTCGGCGCAGGCGGTTGAGGCGGAACATAACGCGGCGGAATTGAAATAAACAACGGTTCCGCAATAATCGCGGCAAGAAAACAGCCAATCGCGGCAACTGTCGCAAAAATAACCGATTTTGGAATTTGTTTCGGAGGATTCATAATTTTTTTCTCTTTGATCAATGGTTAAAGTTTTATTTATTTTGACGAGCCGGAACAAGTTGAATTCGTATTTTTGCAAGATAACCGTAAAACGCGACAAAACTACATCCGGTAAGCAAGGCGGCAATGCCGTTAAAGTTGTTGGAAACAAGGTAAATGTAAACGCCGTGTAAACATGACGAAATCGCAAGTCCTATTAACAAAAACATCCACCAACGCATACCGGCAATCATAGCGCATGAAATATAATACGCAAAAAGAGCCGTCCAAATGATATTAGCGATCATCAGCGAAAATATCGGCAGCGCGTTGGAAAATATTTTATTGACGTCGTTATCATAGATCAAAGCGCTTAATTCCAATTGAAAAACGGGAAGTCCGGAGGTAAATATTTGCGGCAAATGTTCTTTGAATAAGGAAAAAAATAAGAAAATTTTGTCGGCGAATAATCCCATACTGGAAAAAACGCCGATAAAAAACGCCATTTTTAACGAAGATTTTCCGCGATAATAAATCAGATAAGCCAAAACCGGCAGCGTTTTACAGGTCTCTTCAAATAATCCATGATGAAAAAGACATCCTAATAAAAACAGGAACTGATTTTCTTTATTTTGAGAAAGATTGAAAAACCAATGCGGCAGGTTGCGATAGGCGAGTAACAACAAAGGCGTTCCAACGGCAGCCGTAATAAAAAACGCGGCAATCGGCAAACGGACGTCTTCAGAATAACGAAGAATGAGCTTCCGAATCATCCGTCCAAAAACAACTAAAAAACCGACAAGACAAAACAGCCAAAAAACCGGAACAAGCAAATCGGTGAAAAAATGATTGTCTTTTCCGTCCAGCGTTATAATTCCTAACGGCAAAACGCAAAGAGCCGACGCCTGCCAAAATACTTTATCCCGCAAAATCATCGGTAACGTATATTCGTTGATCGGCGTTACGGCGTCCTGAATATTTGCATAATGAAACGATTCTAACAAGAGCGTCGGTTCTTCATGGATCGCGATTGATTTTAAGTCGTCAACCGGCGGCGTTTTTTGCGGGTTATTCGTTTCTGGATCGTCAGGGTTCGGAAACGGACGAGGCGCCAAAGACAATAACCAGGACCAAAACGAAAACGGTTTTTCATCCGTATCCGATAGAGAACGCGGTTGCGAAACGTTCATTTCTATGGGCGGCGGACATTTCAATTTTATACAGTAATATTCATAAACAAGCCATTCCGCTTCCTGTTGAGACAACCCTTGTTGACAAGCGTCGCCGATGGATTTACGATAAATTTCGGTCGTGATAATTCCTTTCACCGCCCGATGCTGCAACGTTTGTTTGCAGAGCAAATCGAATTTTTCCCGTTTTAACGCCGCGTCGTAATCAAGTTGTTCGTAATCGTCTTTGAAGTAGTGCATCGCTTTCCCCAACAATCGGGCTTTTGCGCTTACTTCGGTTGTTTTCGCAACCGCTCTTTGATTGATCTCGTTTTTTTCTTTTGCCTGATCGTATAATACTTTTCGTTCCGTATCGAATGTTAATCCCAGCAAGTCGTAAAGATTTTGAAATTTGCCGTTCTCAATAATACTAAAATCCTGCCGCAGCGCCTCCATTTCAATCGCGGGTATCAATCGGTTACATTTCAACGACGGCGGTATTACGGGCGGAAGGAACGATTCCGATTCCGTATAGACGGATTCTTTTTTAATCGTATTTTCGGTAAAACATGAGAATGAATCCGTCAGTTTTTTCAATCCTTTTTTATCAATTTTTCCCGCCATCTCTTGTTGTGAAATAGCGTAATGTAACAGTTTTAATTTCTGCCGACGCGCCTCGTCCGCCTGCTCGACAAGAAGGCGTTGATTGTCGTCGATCGTCTTCAAAAACGCTTTCGCTTTTGCAACTTTGTGTTGAAATTTCGGACTGGCAATCGCAAGTTTATTCCATTCGTTGATTTTTTTATTAAGCTCGTCTTTCAGCGCAGTAACGTCTGTAATCGGCGGATCAAGCGATAATTCCAGCGCAAGATAAATATTTTCCGTCATTGTTTTTCATTCCTTCCTTTGATTGCGTTGTTGTTCTTTTGCTTTGGACATTTTCATGGGATAAAATTTCGACGGTGAAAACGGAACGTCTTTGGAACAAACGACCAATTCCACTTTACCGATCCTGACGCGGCTGCCGGGCTGAAGCGTTTGCGTTCCGTTTTTATCCGTATAACGTATTTGACCTTCGGACGTTTGAAACGTTCCCGCTTTGGCAACGACGCCGGCGATAAACACCGTATCGCTTTTTCCCGAACCAACCGTTACCGGTTGTTGTCCGAGATTGACCTGAGCAAAATTGCGGGGATCGTACATCGCCATTAACCAAACATTGCGGTAGATTGTTTCGACAAGAGCAATCAATAAGCCGATACAAAAACCTAACAGAAACGCGCCTAAAAGCCGCCCTCCTGTTTCCGTACTCATGCTAATAACGAGAAAAGCAAGCGAACCTGAAAAACCGCCCGCCGCGCCAAAACTCAACGCTTTCACTCTGTTCAGATTCGGAATAAAATAAATCATTCCGTAAGCAAGACCGGCGCCAAGCGTCGTCCATCCGATAACCTGACCAAGCGGACCAAGTTTCACAACGCCGAAAACCTGATGCGAAATTTCGCCAAGCGTTCCCGCAATCATTCCCGCCGCAATAGAACCAATCGCGACGAGAATAAATTGTTGAGTCGGCAATAGCGTTTTTTTCAAAAAGTAATTTTGCACGGCAACCAATGTCAATGCGATACCGAGAGCGAGAAATATTGTCCATCCGTCCGTTCTTATAAACAATTCCGCCGTTGTAAAATCTCCGCCCGCGCCCATCAACGATTCGGAAATCATTTCTTCCGCTTTTGCAAACGCTTCTTCAAAGCGCCCGTCTTGCGTTCCGATCACGCGGTCAATCGTTCCCGTCAAACCGGCAAGATACGGCATATCGCCGTCTTGCGTCGATACGGCAAAGATTCGTACTCCGTCTTTTCGTAATTTATCAGACGTTTCAACCGCTTTTTGAGGATCGCCCTGACTACTTGCTCCGTCGGTAAAAATTAAAATCGCTTTCTTTTTACCGCCGCTTTTGCTTATAATTTTTTGCGAAACGGAGATTGCATCCTCAAAGTTGGTTCCGCCGTAAGCAAGTAATTTGTCAATACTGTCAAAGAGTTCTTTTTTATTATGCGTTAATGGAACGGCTTCTTTACCAACGCTGCTGAAAATCGCGAGCGCAACATAATCTTTCGATAAATTACGTTTTTCAATAAATTTTTTTGCGGCGTCTTTGACTTCGTCTAATTTGTTTCCCGCCATAGAACCGGAAACGTCAATCGTCAAACAAATCGTTTGTACCGGACGCCCTTTTGACGACGCCCAAAGAAATATTTCCGCAAGGAGCGCCGCCGTCAAACATCCGATTCCCGCAGCCAATGCGAAAATCATCGGCTTTTTCGCCGCTTCAAGTAAGTCGTTCATATTGGTTTATTCTCAATCTGTTTTCCTGATCCGTTTCGCATTTTAATATCAAGCGCCTCCGCCTGTATTCCATGTTCCTTGTTGATAAGAACCGTGATTGCCGCACCAAGGGCAAGTACCGCTTGTTGCGTTTGCTTTTTCACAATAAGTTTTTCCGCAACTGCAACCAACAATTTGTTGATTATTACAATACGGACAATGGCTACAACCGACGTCCACCGATACGGCGTTTCCGTCGCTGCCGTATTTATCCAAATCGGACAAAGGAAACGCGCCGATACCGTCGTCAAGTTTGAACGCGCCGGCAGGACGATATTTTCCGTCCTCCGTTTTGACATATTTTTGCATGTACAGTTTTTTCGTCGTCGAGCATTTCCAATAAGCGCATACCGTCGAATCGTCTTTTTTTGTCGGAACCGTCGTCGTTGGGGAAACGTCATTCTTTGTTGGTTGCGAACAACCGAAAATCATTAATAATGGAATGAGAAAAATATATTTTTTCATTGTTCTTTTGTTCTGTTGTAAAAATTTATAATTATAGCAATATATCAGTGGAATTAGTGTTTTGAATTTTATTAAATTAATGACTGTACTTTCCAAAAATTTTAAGCCGAAATTTCCGTGTTTTTTATCTATTTTAGTAATTTTGAACACCTTCGATGGGTGCGCAAAAGTGCATTTAATTCAAATATATTAAAAAAACCT
>JAISZO010000357.1 GCA_031269105.1 Planctomycetaceae bacterium
CGAATTATTGAATTAGTTCGCTTACTTGGTTTTACTCTTGTCGAACTTCTTGTGGTCATTGCGATCATTGGAGTTCTAATTAGTTTGTTGTTGCCGGCTGTGCAGGCAGCGCGTGAAGCGGCAAGAAGAATGCAATGCACGAATAATCTCAAACAAATCGGGATTGCGTTGCATAATTTTCACGATACCCACAACTATTTGCCGCCGTCGTTGGAATCTGTTGACGGAGAAATTGCGGTATCAAATACGCAAAACCGCGTCGGCTGGGCGTCGTTAGCCCTAATCCTTCCCTTCATTGAAAATAGTAACCTCTATGATAGAGCAGGGGTTGCGATTTACCATACTCCGTGGCTGTCATACGACGCCGATACCAATTCAGGCGTCGCTACTCCCGAACGCGGAGTACAAAAAACAATTAACGCTTATCTTTGCCCATCAGATGAAGTACGTTCGATTAAAGACGGCGGCTTGGGATGGGCAAACTACACTGCTATTCGGGGATTATTTTCCTATAACGGCGGTCCCGGCGGCGCAGCGTATCCGACGCCTTATAACTTTACAACCAATACCGGCGTATTCCTTGCAAGTTATCACGATGGCGGTTGGAAAGGATTCGGTAAGGGAAGCCGAAAAATAACACTTGCCGGCATTACCGACGGAACAAGCAACGTGTTTGCTTTCAGTGAACGGGCTGGAGAACAACTGGTTTCATCGGGCGATCCTTTATATTGGGCAGGACCTCCGGGACCGGGACCTCTGGGATATATCACATCTGCTGTGGGATATAAAATCAACGACCGAACCGCCCGTGAATCTGTAACTTCAAGACACGCCGGAAACGGAGCAAACTTTTTACTATGCGACGCTTCAGTACACTTTGTCAGCGAGAGTGTTTCGTTTAATAACGGCATTCTTGAAGTTACGGGTTCTTATGATCCGTCCACTGCGTCAGCGTTAGAAGATTTCTATAAAGAAGCCAAAAATCTTGGCGTTTATCAACTGCTCGGTTCGAGAGACGATGCTCAAGCCGTTTCGTTACCGTAAAACAAAAATTGTTTTTTGCTAAAAACGAAACTCTTAAAATTAATTCTTAAAGCGGGAAACCGTTTCCCGCTTGTGTTATTCGTTTTACAAATGTTATGAAATTCAAATGCTTACACATAAAACATTTAATATTTCCATTGTTGCAATTTTGTTTATCACGTCATTTATGCCGACATTCACCGGTTGCGGCAATTCCGGCAACTTCGGTTATGTCAGCGGCAAAGTTTTGATTGATGGACAAGCCGCGCCGGAAGGTCTCATTGTCCGGTTTCAACCGGTGGATAAAAACGGTTCACCTTCTTCATCTTTTACCGGCAAGAACGGTGAATATGAATTATGGTTTTCCAGAACAGTCAAAGGTGTTCAACTCGGTTCATCAACGGTTACTATCATACAACAAACAAGCGATACGGAAGTAAAACCAACGCCGGAATACTTGCTTGCGTTTAATGAAAAGAGAGAAATATTTGACGTGAAAAAAGGTCGCCAAACCTACGACGTCAACATCGACAGCTCATTAAAATTAGACAAGAAGAAAAAGAAACGATAATAACGGTTTAATCCCGTTTCTACAGAACGGTTTTGTCGAGCGGGAATAAACAGAACAATCACAAGGAACATTTCATGATGTTAAAGAAACTTTTCATTACCCTGTTGCTTCTTGCTCCGTTTGCATTGTTTGCTGCGGAGGAGAAAATTGAATCGCCAAATATCGTCCTGATTTTCATCGACGATTTGGGATACGGAGACATTGCGTCTTTCGGCGGCTCGATACCAACTCCCAATCTTGACAAACTTGCCAAAGAAGGGAGACGTTTTACGGATTTTGCGTCGTCATGTCCGTATTGCAGTCCTTCCCGTGCCGCTATTTTGACAGGGGCTTTGCATGCCCGTATTGGAATACACAATGTTTTAATGGCAAATTCGCCGATTGGTTTGAATCCCAATGAGGAAACGATTGCCGAAGTTGTCAAGAAAAAAGGATATGTCGCCGCCGCCTTTGGCAAATGGCACGTCGGAGATAGAAAGAAATGGCTTCCCTTAAATCAGGGTTTTGATGAATACTATGGAATACCGTATTCCAATGATATCGGACCCGACCGTTCCATTCCGTTATATCACGGCGGACTTTTCATTGAAGGAGATAAGCAAGTGGATGTTCTCGACAATGCCGAAAAGAACGATTCATTAACGGCGCGTTATACAGAGCGGGCGATTCATTTCATCGAAAAAAATAAAGATAAACCGTTCTTTCTCTATCTTGCTCATAACGCTGTTCATACTCCGCTTGGAGTGGGCGAGAAATTCAAGGATAAGACGAAATACGGAAAGTTCGGCGACGATGTATTCGAAATGGATTGGTCTGTCGGCGAAATTGTTAAAACATTAGACCGGCTCAACCTTCGGAAAAAAACGCTTGTGATTTTCACGTCGGATAACGGACCGGCTCTTGCCGGACGAAAAGACGGCGGATACGATACAACTTTGCGGGAAGGCAAAGGGACTGTATTTGAAGGCGGAGTGAGAGAACCGACCATTTTTTCCCAACCGGGAACAATTCCGGAAGGAACATCGACGAATCAATTTGCATCGACTATCGACATTTTACCGACTGTTGCGGCAATTATCGGTGCGCCGCTTTCCGGCAACAAGATTGACGGCAAAGATATCCGGGATTTAATTTATGGGAAAGAAAACGCCGTGTCTCAACATGAAACTTATCCGATTTATATGAGAGGAAAATTACTTGCTATCAGAGATACGCGATGGAAACTCATTTTCCCGCACAAATACAACACATCTGTTCCGACAGGCGAAGTTTCACCTGAAGGTTATCCTTTCCACAAACAGGCAACACAAGAGTTAGCTCTTTATGATCTTCAGAACGACGTTGGCGAAACGAAAGACGTGAAAGCGGAACATCCTGAAATTGTTCAAAAACTGCAAGCCGCAGCGGAAAGTTATCTTCAACGGCTCGGCGATGGAAAACAATTCGGACCGGAAGTCCGATTACCGGGAAAACACGTTGAAGAAAAATAAAATATGAACGTAACAAGGAGAATGTCTTCAATTCCTCTATTTTCTTCCGGCAAATATCACGGTTTCCTATCAAATATGACGACGCCGTGATATTTGCTGGAAAAAAGATAAAAATCGCTGAAATTTCTCATTGGCATAGAAATTGCTTTTAAGATTATTTAGAAACGATTTGCTAGGAAATTTTGTTAAGCAAATCACCAACTCAAACAAAAATTTTGATGAAAGGACGTAACATGTGCAAATCAAATCAAGCCCGAATTATTGAATGAGTTCGCTTACTTGGTTTTACGCTTGTTGAGCTTCTGGTGGTGATTGCGATTATTGGACTTTTGATCGCATTACTTTTGCCCGCAGTTCAAGCCGCGCGCGAGGCGGCAAAGAGAATGGAATCACCAAAAACAAATTGCACTGGCAATGCACAATTATCATGATACTTTTGAAGTATTTCCATGGGGAGGTCGTAAGACCGGTTCTGAGAATTGGGTGCGGCAAGTATTGCTTTTTATCGAAAAAATCAAATCTTTGCCGAATCTGATGAAAGTATTTTCTCTATACAGACTAACGTAGCTTCTACATACACTTGTCCTTCGGATAGCAGTAACAGTATTAAGGAAGATTTTCCTTATAATAGTATTTTTGGCACAATTACTTTACATAATTATGTTGCTTGTATAGGGCGTGAAGGAGTACATTATCCGGGTGTAACCCGTTCTTCTTCGTATGATACTCGTAACGATCTTATTGATGAGTTTGGTGAAACATCGCAGTATCTTGCAATGTTTAATATCAGCGCTAATTATCCACTGTCAACAACATTTGCAAGCATTGTTGTTGGAACATCGAATACGCTTGCTTTGTCAGAAACTGTTAAAGACGCAGGTCCACTAGATGTTCGCGGTTACATTTGGTCAGGAACAGAATGTTTTTTTACTACAAACCTGAGTCCTAATACGATGGTTGCGGATAACGACCTAGTATTCTCTGTAACAAGTCATGTCCGACATCCCTTGGAAAGTGTAAATATGTCTACAAGGTACTATGAGAAGGTCTGCGCGAAGTTGGCATGTTGGCGGAGTCAATGCCGGACTTGCAGACGGTGCGGTTCGGTTTATTCCTGATCAAATTGATCTGAATATTTGGCGTGCCGCTGGTTCTACAAACGGCGGCGAAATATATTCGTTGCACTAATATTGTTTGTTGTCTGAACTATGATTTATGTGATTTATATGATTAGGATGATTGAATCATAACAATCAAATGAATCAAAAAAATCATAGTTCAGACATTAACCCCATTTTTCCAATATGAGATATTTAATTTTTATACTTTTATTGTTGCCAATCGTTATCGGTTGTAGTAACAACAACCCACAGGGACGTGTTGCTATTCGCGGCAAAGTAACATTGGACGGCAAACTACTCGAACATGGCGAAATACTGTTTTTGTCACTTCCAGGATTAACTCCGGCAGTTGCGACAGGTACACGAATTAGAAACGGAACATTTTCACTTCCCGTAAAACAAGGTCTCCTACCAGACCAAACTTATTCTGTACAATTCCAGTCAATTGAAGAAATCCGGGTACGCGAAAAGAACCGAAAGAAATAAAAAACCTGCATGAAATAGTAAATCCATCTGAAACAAAAACCCGAAACCTCATTCCGCCAAAATATAGAACAAAGTCGAAAGAAACCGTTACGGCAACAAAAAAATCACCCAACGTGTTTCAATTCGATTTGACAAGCGATTCCGGCAAGTAGTTTTTTGATTGTTTCGTATTCTCAAAAAAATAAAATTTACTGATTATTCCACATTTGGGGAGGGTAATTGTTTAGGTCAAAAAATTCTCTTTTAGACATTGTACTTGTGAAAAGATCGCGTTTTATTTGAAAAACAAGGGAAAAATAAGGTTGGGAAAGAGAAAAATTTTTCGTCAGAAGATGTAGTAGATACTTTGGGTTTGCCATGTGAAGTCAATGCGTACTGTCGATAAAATTGCTCTTGCCTGAAATTGAAAATTTGAGTAAATTGTACGGAGCTATATTTTATTTTACAATTTTTCTTTTTTTGATTTCAAATGACCAAATCACGATTTTTTTTCACTTTCGGCAGTTTCGCGGCGACCATGACGTTTTATTTGCTTTATTCGCAAGTTCTTGTCCCTTTGGTATTGCCGGCAAAAGAAACGCCGAAAATCGCTCTTGATCCACGACGCAATGACGTCGAGAATAAAGAACTTTTAGCGAAACTTTTCAAGCCGGATTCGTGGGTTTTCGCCGGAACAGATCATCTGACCGTTCAGGAGGGCGGAATCGAAATACTATACAACAAACTTGAAAATCTGAATGAAAGTCGATATCAAGTCAGTCCTTGCGCGGTTTTGATTTTTCCCAACAATCATAGCGAATTAACGCCGGAAGAAAAATATCGGCAGGCGATAGTTCTTGAAGCGTCCAATTACGCCGTATTGGAATTGACGGGAGATATTTTTTCGAGCAATATGCAATTCAAAAGCGGAGAGTTTGGCGGTACGGTTACGATCCGAAGCGATATGAAAAAGCCGGATCGGTCGGACGATCTCAAAATCGATACCAGCGACGTTTTGTTTGATTTCAATCGAATTCAAACGAGCAACCGCGTTGATTTTCAATTCGGACCGAATCGCGGAAACGGCGAACGATTGATTATCGAGCTTGCCAATACCGACGAAACGAAAAAAGGAAGTCCGCCCAACACGGTCAAGCGAATCGAATTGCAGCGACTCGGCGAATTACGGCTTTATGTGCCGGAAAAAAAATCAAACGACGCTTTTTCTTTATCGTCGTCGCCAACGCCGCAAAATTCCGCCGAGCAACTTTCGGAAGTCATTGTGACTTGCAAAGGAATCGTTGATTCTTCCGCCGATCCGAATAATCCGTCGCAATGGCTGCTGACGTTTCGCGATCAAGTTGACGTGATTCGTCCGACAATGGGCGGCGCTGCGGACAAACTCGCTTGTCAAAAATTGGAAATCGCGTTCGGCGAAAAAACAACAAATAATAATATTGTCAATCTTGCCGCAGACAGTTCGGCGGACGTTAGCAAAGACGCCAATAAAAGTCCTTTGAGTCGGTTTAATTCTTTTGAACCGTTGCAAGCGAAAGCGACCGGATCGCCGGTCATTGCCGCGTCGCCGTCCGCAAAAAATTTTCAAGCGGTCGGAAATGAAATGACGCTTGATCTTGTCCGCAATGAATTGTCGTTACTCGGCGGCAAATCGATTTCTTTGTTATACGATCAATTTATGATGACCGGCAAATCGCTTTATTATGCGTATGACCGCGACGGCGGCGTTGGAAAACTTGATATGCCCGGCGAGGGAACGCTCGAAGGTCGCGTCGGCGTCGCCGATCCTAAAACGTTCAAATTGACGTGGAACGATCAGCTCAAAGTTTTGCCCGACAAAAATAATACGGAATTAACGTTGGTACAGATTCAAGGTTCGCCAAAAGTTCAGGTTCAGGGAATCGGAGAGGCGGCGGCGGATGAAGTTTTTCTTTGGTGCGATACGAAGAAAAAAAATAAAACCGAACAGTCTGCAAGCCGCGATTTGCCGGAGGGAAACAATAGGGATTTGGATTTGAAAACGATTTTGATGCAAAAGCGCGTCTTTCTCAAAACCGATAACGGCGAATGTACAACCAACGAGTTAAAAATCACGTTTCAGAAACCGTCGGAAAATACCGATTCAACCGCCGCGACGATTCAGCCGATTCAACGGACGTCGCCGATAACGAACGCGGCGTCGGGCAGTGCGTCGGCAAACGCCCGATTGTCGCAACTGTCGATTTTTGGAAACGGAAGCGACGCCGCCAAATCGTCTTACGTAATTTACGCCGATCAAATTGAAATGCTTGCTTCGATGGTTGGTAAAGAAACGCTTGTTGAACAAATTATTATGACGAAAGGCGTCAAACTTGACGAGCGTCTTGTTTCAGGAAACGTCGGCGAACCGATTCATCTGTCCGGCGTGAAAGTTCATATCCGCAAGCCCAACTCGCCCGACATGTCCGCGACAATTTTCGGCGACGCCAATATTACGGGCGGTCACGCGATGTTCATCGGACGCGGCGTAACGCTGATGGGCGCGAATATCAATGTGAATCGCGCGAAAAATCTGTTTTGGGTGGATGGTCAAGGGCGATTGGAAATTTCTTCGCAAGCGGTTGCCGGAACGTCCGCGTCCGGTAAGACAAGCAATTCTTTGAATAACAATTTCGCAAAATTGTTCGGCGCAAACGCGCAAACAACGCCGGCAAACGCGAACAAAACAATTCTCATCGATTGGCGAGGCAGCATGGAATTTGACGGTCAACGGCTTTTCTTTATCAAAGACGTGGACGTGAATTATTCGCTGATGGCAATCAATAAAAGCGAACGGATTGAAGTGTATTTGACAAAGCCGTTTCGATTTTTCGAGAAAGACGATGCGAATGACGTGGAAGCGGAACGGATCGTTGTTCGCGGAAATATCGACGTTGACCGCGACGCTTACGACGCCGCAGGTCAAACGTCGCGCGAGCATATCAAATTGACCGCGATTGAAATTTTTCCGAAAACCGGAAGTTTCAAAGGTTTGGGACCGGGACACATTTCGTCGATTTTTAATATGAAAACAAGCGCCGCAAACAATTTACTTTCCGCCGGCGTTGCGTCGAATAATTTCTTGTCGGCAAACGCGAAACGTTCCGGCGTGACGAGCAACGGTCTTAAATTTTTGCAATGCGATTTTATTGGTTCCGCCGAAGGAAATTATAATACCGGACAAATTATCTTTCGCGAGAAAGTCGTTACGATACTTTGTCCGGCGCAAACGTTCCGCGACGTGATTAACGTGAACAATACGCGAAACGTTATTGCGAACGGAATGCGTCTTGAATCGAATCAATTGACGTTGAATCAAAACAAGATCGCGTTAAGCGCCGCAACGACGGTTGAAATGAAAGCGGAAGGAAATACGCGGATTGAAATGACGCACGACAATCGTTATTACATTGCCAACGCGGATAAAATTATGTTCGACCAAGCCAAAAATTTATTGACGTTTATAGGCAACGCTTATTCCGACGCGGTACTCAGCAGCGCAACGAACATGAACGCGCCAACGCAGCGTTACGCTTCCGCGAAACGAATTGAACTCAACCTTGTTACCCGCGAAGGACGCGTGGACGGAATAAGCGGGAATTTTTTCATTCCGTAAGATATTGAACGCGACGCGTCCGAAGGGGACAAGATGAAAAAGTGGCGTCACGGAGCGCCATTTTTCACTTTTCGTTTTTAACTTTCTGTAACCACCCCGTCGGGGGGCTGCGCCCGCCCACACCCCACCCACGGAGGGGAATTTTCCCCAACTTTAAAAATTTTTCGCGGTTCTTCGCGACTTCGTGGTGAACGTGTTGAAAATCAACCCTAGTACCTAAACCCTGATACCTGCGAAAAATTCCGCTTGCGAAACTCTTCACACTTAACTTTTCGCTTTCCCTTTCGTTTTTCACTTTTGAGGGACTTGGCAAGAGATGAGGAGTTGCAAATCCAATAATTGATGAAAATTATTTACGAGTCAAGAAATCTTTTTCAAAAAGTCTTTCACATGCGCCGCAAAGACTTCCGGCGATTCCAACGGCGACAAATGTCCGGCATTTGGAATGGTCGCAAAATCGGCGCTCGGTAATCGTTCCGCAATGGTTTTCATTTCCGCCGGCGTTGAAATTTGATCCTGTTCGCCGCAAACGACAAGAGTCGGCGTATGAATTTCCGGTAGCCAATCCGTCATGTCGGGACGCTCCGCCATACCGCGATCCGCCGCAGCCGTACCGTTGACCGATTGCCGCAAAATCATCCGACGAACTTTTTGAATTTTCTCTTCGTCGACGGCGGGAGCAAACAGATTCGGAATCATCGCGTCCGCCAGTGCGGACAATCCTGTTGTCGGTAAAGCGTCGGCGCGTCTGCGGCGATTGTCGGCGGCAGTTTGCAAATCGGCGGCGGCTTTCATATCGCAAAGAATTAAGCCGGACAAACATTCCGGGAACATTCTCGCAAAATGTAAAGCAACGTATCCGCCCATCGAAAGTCCGCAGATTACGATTCGCGACGTCGGTTTCTTTTGCGTCAGAAATTGACGTAAGTCTTCCGCAAATTGACGCATTGTCGTAACCCGGCTTACGGGAAGCGGCGTTTTGCCGAAACCGCGTAAATCCGGGAAAACGAGACGACAATCATCGCTCAAATAAGAAACCAAAGGAAGCCACATTTCATGGTCAAAAGGAAATCCATGAACGGCAAGGAAAAACGCGCCTTCGCCAAATTCGGCGGCGTGCAAACCGGCGCTTTGAGTAGAATTTGATAAGTCCATTATGTTGGAAACGCTTAAGAGTTCAACGGAAATGAAAAATTTTTCGCAACGATTTTATTGATTCTTCGGCTTGACAATCGATAATAAATTTTGTAAACTGATTTTTTGTTCAATCGAATTTTTCAAGCAGTTTGTTGACGACTTGAAGAATTATATCATTTTCAGTCCGTTTTTACAACGACTTTATTCCGTCAAGGCAGAATTATCAATTATGAATGAAACATTACGTATCATTCCCAAGCACATTGCGGTTATCATGGACGGCAACGGACGGTGGGCGACGCGGCAAGGAAAACCGCGTTTTGAAGGGCATCGGCAAGGCGCGTTGACGGCGCGTCAAATTACGGAAGATTGCAGCGAACTCGGCGTGGAACATTTGACATTGTATTGTCTTTCGAGCGAAAATTGGAAACGTCCCGAAGAAGAACTCGCTTTTCTTATGCAACTGTTACGGCATTATATGATTGAAGAGCGGACGACGATGATGAAAAATAACATTCGGCTCAAAATCATCGGACGGCGCGAGCGGATTCCTGATTCCGCATTAGAAGAAATGGATAAAACGGTAAAACTAACCGCCGCGAATACCGGAATGACGCTGCATCTTGCAATCAATTACGGTTCGCGCGCGGAAATCGTCGGAGCGGTTCGGCGTATTGTTGACAACGTTCTTCAGCAAAAATTATCGCCGGAAAAAATTGACGAAACGCTTTTTTCCAACTATCTCGACACGTCGGGAACGCCCGATCCGGACTTACTCATCCGCACGTCGGGCGAATTGCGGTTGAGTAATTATCTTCTCTGGCAGTTGAGTTATGCAGAAATTTGGGTCGCGTCGGCTTATTGGCCGGATTTCAACCGCGATTTACTCCTTGAAGCCATCGACGTTTTTTCTAAACGTCAAAGACGTTTCGGCGGCGTGGAGATTTTGTGAAAAAAGACTCGTTTTTCTCAAAACGCACGTAATCTGCAAATTTACAGTACAACCAACACAAAGATCGTTATTTTTCTCGAAAATTAATAGAGCGCGTGTTGTTTTTTTGCCAAAAATTTGATATAGTGACGGGAAAGCGTTTTTCAAACACGCTATTTTGTGTGTTTTTACGTTTTGAGCAATCGCAAAAATATTGGCGACGTTTGAAATTTTCAAACGGTTTGTAGTTTTTTCGGTTGTTTCCTGCCTTTGCGCATGTTGTTTGCAAGTCGGCGTGACTCGCAAAAGCATGTCTATTTTTAACCAAACCATTTTATGGGAGAGTAAATTCAAATGAAAGAACAAACTCAAGCCACTCGCCGTGATTTTTTGAAAACTTCCGGCGTTGTCGCCGCCGGTCTCGGCGCTGTCGGCGGACTCGGAATTGCGCGTTCCGCGCACGCTCAAGGAAGCGATTTGATTAAAATCGCGTTGGTCGGCTGCGGCGGACGCGGTCGCGGCGCCGTTCAAGACCGCCTTGACGTCGGCGACAATGTGAAACTCGTCGCCGTCGCAGACGTCTTTGAAGGACAGGCAAAAAATGCCGCGAACGCTTTCAAAGGTCTGAATGAAAACGAAAAATATCAAGGAAAAGTCGACGTCGGCGACAATGTGTTTTTCGGTTTCGACGCTTATAAACACGCAATCGACGCTTGCGATGAAGTGTTAATCGCCACGCCGCCGGGATTCCGTCCGGTTCATTACGCTTACGCCGTGAACAAAGGAAAAGACGTCTTTCTGGAAAAACCGCTTGCCACCGATTCCGCCGGTTTCCGGTCGTTGATGGAAAGCAATAAAATTGCCGATGAAAAAAATCTGAAAGTCGTCGTCGGTTTGCAACGCCGTCACGGAACGGATTACAACGCTTGGATCAATAAAATTCAGGAAGGCGCAATCGGCGACGTCGTTTACACCCGCGTTTATTGGAACGGCGGCGATATTTGGTATCGCGGACGCGGTCAAGATCAGGCGGAAATGGAATTTCAGGTGAACAACTGGTATCACTTTGTCTGGCTTTGCGGCGACAACATTTGCGAACAACATATCCATAATCTGGATATCGGCAACTGGATTCACGGCAAAGGCGACAAATTGGCGCATCCGGTGAAAGCGTATGGTATGGGCGGTTTGCAAGTCCGCGACAAAGTCCCGAATAAACAGGGCGAAATTTACGATCATCACGCGGTCGAATTTGAATATGCCGACGGCTCGCGTATGATCAGTCAATGCCGTCAGATTCCCGGAACGTGGAGCAGCGTCAGCGAACATGTTCACGGCACAAAAGGTTTCGGCGGAAATTGCTGGTTGAAAACCGGCGATGAAAACTGGAGAGCTCCGGGTTCGCAAAATCATTTCAAACTCGAACACGTCCATCATGTGAAAGCGATTCGCGAAAATATTGCGATCAACGACGGTTGGCACGGCGCGATTTCGACAATGATTTCGATTTTCGGACGTTTGGCGACTTATAGCGGCGCGGCGCTTTCTTGGGACGACGCGGTGAATAAAGGGTTCAGCCAATTTCCATACGATAAAGAGTTGACTTGGAACGCCGAACCGCCCATTCTTCCGAAAGACGGCAAATACGCGTCCGCTCTTCCGGGCGTCTTCAAAGCGTATTGATAACGTTGCAACGCATTGGATTTGTTTGCGACATTAAGGGGGCGATTCTGAATCGTTCCCTTGTTTTTTTATTCTTTCGCGGCGAAAATTGAAGAATAACAATGAGCAATTGAAGAACCGCATTAAAAGAGCGCCTCGAACGCCCGCATCTTTTCTTGCAATTCTCATTTTCTCTGATGGATTCGGGGGGAATATTTCCTTTGAGTCATACACAAATCATTGACGCTCGTTTGTTTTTTCTTAATTTTCGGTCTTTATGCTCCCATATTCCTCTTATCTTATTCCCTTGACCTTTCCTGATTTCAATAAACTTATAGTCATTCGGTACGCCGAAAAAGTTGTCCGGCGAATCGTATAAGCCGACGGACGTAAGCGCGGCTTCGCGTCCGATAGCCTCGTCAGCGACGAAATCAAGCGTAACCGGCGGTGCAACCGCCGGAAAGCGCCGCGCGAGAAAACAATCAAGCCCCGCACGGGCGATATGAGGGTTTCAGGTAACAGGTTCCAGTAACCAGGGTTGGTTTTCCACACGCGATTACTTCCTCTTTTGCTTTTCTGACGCAACAAGCGGCATCTATCGCATAAGTCCGTAAACGTCAAGAGGTTATTTCGCGAAATTCCTCGCGTTACATTCGTTTACTTTTCAATACATTGGCGCTATTCTTATAGCATTTCGTCAAACGCTTGGTGAAATCCTAGTCGCATTTTGGTTGTCAGGGGCGGTTTTTGAGGTCGTTTTGGGGAGATTTGGAAGGAACTCATGCAAGCATCTGAAAGGATTGGACGTTTCTTTGTTTGGAAATGGAATGACAAAACTGCCGGTTTTCACGTCTCGCCGCGAAGAAACAACGAAGAACCGCGAAGTTTTCACGAAGTGTTTTTCAAGTGGACAAATGATTGTTTTTATCACAGAGTTAAAAATTCCGCTTGCGAAACTTTTCACTCTTATCTTTTCACTCGCTTCGCGGCTGTCGTGGATTCTGCCAGCCCCATGTTTTGCATGCGTAAACGATAATCGCGAGCGCTCGCCATAACAGATTTTCTTTCGCATGAAATTTGTCAAATATCTACCAAAATGGCGACGTTTTTTATAAAAATATAATCATAACTTATTCCAGTATGTTTATTTTCAAATTAAACAGAAAAACTCCCGATTAAAACCCGCAAGCTCTGATTAAAACCGATAAACTTGCGCAGGATATAAATGAAGGCGTGCAGGAGGTAAATGAATTTTCAGCGGAGAACGGAATGTTTCATTCGGAGACCGGAAAAGTTGCCCGGCGAATCGTATAAGTCCGACGAAGGTAAGCGGAAGTTCCACGCGAAACGATTCAATTTCCTCTTTCCACCTTCCGTCTTTGATTCCGTCGAATAACTCTTGCAACCTTATCGTACCGGTCGGATTCGGACTCTTGCAACATTTAAATAAAGAAATTTTCGTTTCGGTGTAAACCTCTTTCATGGGACGCGCGTCGCCGCATACAATCCGCCTCTCTCCCGCCGGCTTGCTCTCGTTAGCCGACGTTTCTTTCGCAAAACGTTTCTCCGTTTTAACGCCGCCGCCTTGCCTCTCCATTTTTTCGGCGGGGTCGAGTAAGAATCCAAACGGCTTGGCGTTCTTTTCATACGCCGTCTCTCACCTTTTCCTTCAAGAAGTCTCGTCTTGTCGATTCCCGTTTTTCGTCCAGAGAAACTTTCTTACATGTTTGATACTTCGCAAAGTTCGTCTACTAGGAAAAGAATCGAGTGTAAAGGTACGGGCGTTATACCGCTTGTCGAAAAAGCCGACAGAGCGGCGTCGGGGAAAAACGACGCCTTTTTCTATTTGACAGAGGAACAACCGCAAGCCGCGCTACTTTTTTGATTGACCATTTGCCGTTTTCTATTGCTGCGAGGAGAGTCGGTTTTAAGTAGTGAAGAATCGCGTCTGGGGAATTTAGTTGTTTTCCAAGCTCTGTTTGCTTTTCTCTGATTTCTTCCGGCTTTCCCTTTTCGAGAATAACAAAAACGACGTCCTTTGCTCTTTCGCCAAAACGCGTCAAACGGTCAATTCCGATACGTCAGCTTGGCAGTCATTTGTTTTTGGAAATTTGAGATTTCTTATTCGTTTTGTTTTTGTTTGTTTTTGCGTTCAAAACGAAAGGTTTTTATCTTGTAGAAATCCTTGTAGAGAAAAAGAGGATTCGACATAAAATATTATGCTTTATGGAGTTACAACGGTAGGAAGAACCCACACGCGAAAGCCAAACGCCGTCGGAGTAAAGAAAATGAAAAGGGAAAGAACAAGAGCAATCAAGAACGGATGCGGGACAAAAGCGGCAATTTGAAACTATCAGGGACGTCGTCGAAAGATCATTTCAAAAGTCGTCCCTAAAGTCTCAATATCGACGTCGCCGTTTTTCAATCCGGTACCCAAAGTTTACTGCCGCCGGAACTTTCTTTCGGCGGATTGTCGGGCGATGCAAACGGCGACGGCTTTGGCGAAATGCTTTCCGCCGGACGTCGCAAATCGGATAAATCGACCGGTTGACTCGGCTGCCGGAGGGCATATTCGGTCGGCGTTCCGTCAGGATTAAGTATTCCCATCTGAATAAAGAGGGGTTGCATACTCGCCATAATCGCCGGCTCGTTTTTGTAACGAGTCATAATATGATGAACGAGCCGCGTCGCCTCTTGTTGATTATTTTCTCTGAACCGTATCAAAAGTTCTTCGACTTCCCATTTTCCCAATGATCGACCAAGTTCTTGCGACTCGTTTTTCGCGCGGTCAATCCAAAGCGACGCCGTTTCGTATTCTCCCTGCCGTTCCGCGTTATGAATCAACGTGTGAAATGCAAGCTCGCGAATCGTCGGATCAATCTCGCGCAAAGGACGTTCCAAAACCGCATTGGCAAAATGAAGCGAGCCGCGTTCTTCCGAAATCAAATTGAGCATCGCAAATTCTCCGGCAAGCGCCTGATTCGATAACAGTTTGGTATCCGCGCGAAACCAGTAAATCACCGGCGTTTTTGATAAAGCAATTTCCGTGTCTTTTTCCGGCAGCGTTATTTCGTTTAATTCGGCAAATCCAAGCGTTTTACGCAGCGCGTTTGCCGATTCCAACGCTAAATGCGCCGGAATCGTCAATTCGATCATCTCAATCATGCCAAGCAATCTCGCTTTATATTTTGCGTCGGACGCCGCTTGTAAAGGCGTTTGACCGTCGAGTTCGGCAAACGATTGATTGAGCCACCATGTTTGAAAGACTCCGCCTTTGCCAATATAAGCGTTCAAAATTTGTTTGACTTGTTCTTGCGTTGGCGGATTCGAGTTTTTAAACCGTAAACGCCCGTCAATTTGCGACAGCAGTATCGACGTTTCGCGCAGCGGTACCGGCTCTTTAATTTCACCAAGCGTTTCCTGCAACGTATCGGTCAGCAACGTATTGATCGCGTCGCGGTTTGAGTCAAGCACGTCGATAAAAACAATCTGCGCGTCGCGGTCGGTTTGCTTGCCGTAAAGAAATGCAGAACCGATTTGTCGCGGAATATTATCAATGGCGGGCGGCACGTCGTCCGGCGCAAACGGATGCTCTAAAATCATAAAAACATTTTTAGGCGGCGGAGAATCAGCCGAACCGTAACGTCGCGGATCAAAGTCTAAAGAATAAAAACGCGGTTCCGATAATAATCGTTCTTGAGCGAGTTCAAAATCGTTGATTGTCGCTTCCCATGTTACGATATTCACTTTATCGTGAAGATTACGTTTGTCTATGACGTAAACGATTGCAATCGCGTACGCTTGTTCTTCTTCGGAAAGATCGGGGGATTCGGCATATTTCCGAAGCGTTTCGCATCCGTCGGAAAATTGACCGAGCCAAATTTGTACAATCGCCAAAGAAAAAAGAAGACCAGACCATTTTTCCGCTTGCGGAACAAGAGCGTCAAGTTTCTTTTTCGCGGTTTTCCAACGCCCCGTTGCGACAAGCGGAGCAATTGCATCGTATTCTTTTTTACTCGGAAAATCGTCCGGCGCGTAAGGATTAAAACGCAATCCTTTGAGTAACGGCGGAAGTTGAGCGTCGGAAATCCATTGCCGCAATAATAACGAGGTTTCTTCCGTATTTACTCCAAAGGCGGGCAAAAGTTTCGCAAGCGCCAAGCCGACAATCGGATTGATCTGCTCGCAAAAGATATCGGCGATGAATCGCGCGGACGTCACGACAGAGTCCAAGACTTTTCCTTCTTCAGGAAGTTCAAATCCATCGACAAGCAGCGAAACCGCTTCGGTAACGTTTCCTCCTACCGCGCGTTCCAACGCCAGATTTGCTATCGCCGTTCCGTTTTGCGGTTCGCGGGCATAAAATTCTTCCGCAATCGATTTGTATTTTTCCCAGTCTCCAAGCCCCATCAGTATCCATAATTTTGCCGTAACAAGACAAGCGCAGTTATCCTTATATTTATTTTCTAATTCTTCAATATAAGCGAGACATGCCTTTTGCTGTTTGTTAGAGAAAAAATTCTCGATTTTTTCGAGTTCTTTCATTTTTTCCGGGCAACAAAAACGAATTTTTTTATTTCGCCCGCCGGGACACAGAGCATAACCGTCCAATGCCATTTTATTTCTTTCTTGTTTCCTATTTTTGTCGTACTTTCTTCGACGTTGACGAGGATTTTACGCGAGTTGGAAATTTTATAACAATCACCATGAATTCATCCATTTTTATAATAAAAAATGCGAAAACAAATAAGATCGTTTTTTGTAAGCGATTTTTCAAAAACATAAATCCGACTGATAATTATTACAAATTCTCTAAAACTCAATTATTTTGAGAAGTCGTTATCATACACGATTTTGTCTGTTTTAGCGAGAGATAGGACAAGCAAAACCGACAATTTTTGAGCAAAAAACAGAGAAATTTTCTCGCCAAAAGTAAAACTTAAGAGCGGTTCTAATAGTATGCGTGGTAATTTAACTAATTTATATAAACATATCGAGTCGTAATTTGAGTTTATTCTCAATTTCTGGATCAATTTTGTCTGATAGCATGTTTTCGCGCGTCCATCGCTTCGTCCTATGAGTATTTCTAAAAACTTATTTTTTAGACAGAAAAATATTCCAAATTTGTTTATTGAAGGATCCGTAGGCGACGCGATTGTTTTCAACAGACGCTACACCTACGGTTATGCATATCGCGTCCCTGCGGGGTATCGTCAAGAAGTTTGTTTTAGCTTGTAACCTGAAAGGAGGTTACCGTGTATTAGCCTGTTTGGCACGTAGTGATACGACGCTTTTGAGTAGTAATACTCAGGG
>JAISZO010000375.1 GCA_031269105.1 Planctomycetaceae bacterium
TACAACAACGGCAAGGCACTCCCACAAGGGGAGCGTCTCTTGGTTGTTGCCATAGAGTAGGACTTTTCAGTCCAAGTGGTAATTGTTATGAGGCAACAGACGCAAATTCGATTTATAAACTTTTTACGATATGATTATTCCTTAATTTTGATTTCTCGGCGAAATTACCAATTACTGTAATTCTATGAAATTATTTTTGGTTTACAAGAGGGTAAAAAATAATTTTTCTAGTAATTCGATTTTCGAGAAAATCTGCTAATTGTATCACGAAAACAATATTGCGATGTTTTACCTTGCCGTCTTAGCAATATATTTCGCGAAGAAAGTAAATCGGCGAGGAACTACGATTGGGAATTTTGGTAACGTGCATGGCTTTGTCATAACATATCCCGAAACTATGTCAATGGTATCTAAAGACCTTTTATATGGCTACAATTTTTAAGGCAGATAATATCTTATTGATACGTAAGAAATTACATCCAAAAATAGACTCTTTTTTCGGAACTTCGGTATGAAAATTTTTGGATAAAACCTTCTCCCTTTTTCGTTTTTTCGTAAAAAATTGCTTGTCTCGGAAAATTTTACAGAATTTTCAAAGGAAAAGAGAGGAAAAACGCGAAAGACTAATGGACTTGTTTCCGCCGAAAGAAAATTTCAATTCCGTGTCGCAAAAACGATTCTTTTTGCTATAATAAGAATGTTTGGAATTTTCGGAATCTTTATTTTTTGTTGGATTGCTTTTGATTTTTTGCCGTTTTTATCAAATTTCCATGAATTGAGCCGATATGTCTTCGTCGCCTTATGATTTTTTGCAGAATCCGCTGAAAGAGTCGCGGGATTTGACCAATACGGAATTTGGGGATTATCACATTATCCGCCGAATCGGAAGCGGCGCGATGGCGGATGTTTATCTCGCCGAACAGCGGTCTTTGGGACGCCGCGTCGCGATCAAAATTCTAAAACAGGAACTCAACTCCGACGAAACTTATGTCAAGCGTTTTTTGCGGGAGGCAAAAGCGGCGGCGCGGTTGGTTCATTCGAATATCGTTCACGTTTACGAAGTCGGAGAACGCGGTTCTGTCCGGTATATTGTGCAGGAATACGTTCAGGGAAATAATCTCGCTCAATATTTGCAGCATCACGGCGCAATGACTCCGAAACAGGTTTTCCGCGTGATTTGGCAAGTCGCGTCCGCTCTGGACGCGGCGTCGCAAGCCGGAATTGTGCATCGGGACATTAAACCGGAAAACATTCTGCTCGGCGAAAAATTGGAAATCAAAGTCGCCGACTTCGGACTCGCCCGCGTTGAGGATTTAAGCGATCCCGATTTGCAACTGACGAAAATCGGCGTAACGCTCGGGACGCCGTTGTATATGAGTCCCGAACAATCGGAAGGGAAACCGCTGGATCACCGTAGCGACATTTATTCGCTCGGCATCACGAGTTATCACATGCTGGCAGGACGTCCGCCGTTTCGCGGCGATACCGCGCTGAGCGTCGCCATTCAGCATCTCAAAACAGAAGCGGAAACGCTCGAAACGATACGACCGGACATTCCTCCGGCGTTGGCGCGAATCGTGCATCGGATGATGGCGAAATCTCCCAACGACCGTTTTCAATCGGTTCGTCAACTCAAACTGGAACTCAAACAATTACACGCGAAATTTTTCCGCGACGCGGAAGTTTCCGAAACGCTCGCCGATTGGGAAGCGTTGCCGTTAGACGTTGTGGATTCGTCGCTGAATACGCTGACCGACAAACTGCAAACAACGATGGTTTTCGAAACGAAACTTTTGATGAAACGCCGTCGGTGTTGGTCGGTGTTGGTTGCGTGTTTGTTGATTTTTATTGTCGGCGCGGTGTTTGGACGGCAGGATAATACGGAAAAAATTCTCCGTCTCGATAAAGACGAGAAAATGATTCCCAAACAAGGAAGCGTTTATGAGCAATGGATTTTGGCGGCGCGGCTGCAAACGCCGCAAGCATGGCAGAGCGTTATTGAAGACTGGGACAACAAAAATATGTCGCTGATGGCAAAGCAACAATTGGCGTGGTATTACTATTGGAATCGAATGCCGGAACAAGCGGAGCCGTATTTTTCCGAACTCGCCGAACTCTCGCCGACTTCCAACCCGGATTTAGCGCCGTTTGGACGCGCCGGACTTGCTTGGGTTTACAAAATGCAAGGACGAACAGAAGAATCCAATCAACTTATCCGCCAGTTGACCATCGATTACAATTCTCCGCCGGGCTCGTTTAATATGACGGATTCGATTCTTCGCTTCTTGAGACAATGAAACGTTGCTTGACGTTTTTCATTTTTATCTTTGTCCCATCCTTTTTTGCGGTGAAAAAGGGATTTTTCTTTGTTTTCGCGAGTTTTTTTAAGAAAAATAGAGAGAAACGCTTGAAAAGTTGTTGGAATTTTGTGATAATAGAATTAAATGAAATGAGAAGTCGGGGATTTTCCCCAAAAAAATTCAAGGGAACCTTAAGAGGAGTTAATTGATGATGCGAAAGTTTTCTGCCCTATGCGCCGCTTTGTTTTTGACGGTTTCAACAGTTTCCGCCGTTTGTTTGGCGGAAGAAGCCGGAAAATATAAAGGTCCTGTCGATCTTGTTCCGTCGCCGGACGGAAAAATCCTGTACGTTTTAAATCAGGACGCGGCGGAAATCGCAGTCGTTTCCGTTGCAGAGAAAAACGTGATCAAAACGTTTCCCGTTCCGGCGCATCCTAACGGATTCGTCGTCAGCGCCGACGGAAAAATCGCCGCCGTAACATGCGGTAATGATTTCGGCAAAGTCGTTCTCGTCAATCTCGCCGACGGAAAAAAAATTGCGGAAGCGAACACCGATCACACGCCAAATGCGCCGGTCATTTCTCCCGACGGCAAACGTCTTTATGTGGCGAATCGTTTCAGCAAAAATAAAACGATTCAGGAATATGAATTTCCATCGCTAAAACCGTTGCGTCAATTTCAAGCGATGCGCGAACCGATTACGGCGGCAATAACGCCGGACGGCAAAACGCTTTTTGTCGGAAATTTTCTTCCCAATGATTCCGGTACTTCGTTTGACGCAAGCAGCGAAATCACGACGATTGATTTGGCGTCCGGCGCGGTGAAAAATATTCGTTTACCCAACGGTATCACCGATTTGCGAGGGCTTTGTATTTCGCCCGACGGAAAATATGCGTTTGCCGTCAGCATTCTTGCGCGTTACACGTTGCCGACGACGCAAATTGAACGCGGCTGGATGAACACCGCCGCGCTTACGATTATCGACGTGCAAAACAAAAGTTTCATCAATTCGGTGTTGCTCGACGACGTGGATTTCGGCGCGGCGAATCCTTGGGCGATCAAATCATCTGCCGACGGTCGGAAGTTGTACGTCGCTATCGCGGGAACGCATGAACTTTGTATGATCGATATTCTGCCGATTATCGAAAAACTCTCTAAATTGCCGGATACCATTGAAGAAGCGAAAGCGCTCGGTATTTACGATGATCGCGGGACGTATTCTTCGTCAATCAAATCCGACGTGCCAAATGATCTCGCGTTCATCGTCGGCTTGAAAAAGCGGGTTCGTTTACCGGGAAAAGCGCCGCGTTCTGTGGCGGTGATTGGAAACGACGTTTATCTCGGCGCGTATTACAGCGATACGGTGGACGTTGTGGATACCGTTGCGCCGGGACGACCGCGCGTTTCGACAATCGCAGTCGGACCGACTCCGATATTGACTCCCGCACGAAGAGGCGAATTTGCTTGGCACGACGCGAGTTATTGTATGCAACAGTGGCAAAGCTGCGCCAGTTGTCATCCCGATCTTCGTTCCGACGGTTTGAATTGGGACTTAATGAACGACGGCATGGGAAATCCTAAAAGCGCGAAATCCATGATCTTTGCGCAGGAAGTCAAACCGGCAATGTGGCGAGGCGTTCGACCGGACGCTTATTACGCTATCCGCACCGGATTCCAATACATTTTGTTCTCCGTGCCGAACGAGGATGTTTGCAAAGATATTGAAGCGGCGTTTCAGAATTTGAAACCGCTGAACAGTCCGTATCTTGTCAACGGTCAATTGAGCGAAGCGGCAAAACGCGGTAAAGCGATTTTCGACAGCGAAGAAATCGGTTGTTATAAATGTCATCCGGCGGCAACGTATTATTCCGACGGCAAACTGCATAACGTCAATACGGTTGGTTCATTGGATAAGAGCGATGAAGACTTGGATACCGGCGAAGATAAAAATCACGGACGTTTCGCGACGCCGCAACTCACCGAAGTTTGGCGAACCGCTCCTTATTTGCATGACGGACGTTACGTCAACATGCGCGACGTATTTCTCGACGGCAAACATGGTAATAGC
>JAISZO010000376.1 GCA_031269105.1 Planctomycetaceae bacterium
GCTATTACCATGTTTGCCGTCGAGAAATACGTCGCGCATGTTGACGTAACGTCCGTCATGCAAATAAGGAGCGGTTCGCCAAACTTCGGTGAGTTGCGGCGTCGCGAAACGTCCGTGATATTTATCTTTGCCGGTTTCCGAATCTTCATCGCTCTTATCTAACGAACCCACCGTATTGACGTTATGCAGTTTGCCGTCGGAATAATACGTTTCCGCCGGATGACATTGATAACAACCGATCTTCTCGCTGTCGAAAATCGCTTTACCGCGTTTTGCCGCTTCGCTTAACTGACCGTTGACAAGATACGGACTGTTCAGCGGTTTCAAATTCTGAAACGCCGCTTCAATATCTTTGCAAACATCCTCGTTCGGCATGAAAAACAAAATATCCTTGAGTTTGGCGCGGATTGCATGATAAGCATCTTTTCGGACGCCTCGCCACATTGCCGGTTTGACTTCCTGCGCGTAGATCATGGATTTTGTACTTTTAGGATTTCCCATGCCGTCGTTCATCAAATCCCAATTCAAACCGTCGGAACGGAAGTCGGGATGACAACTGGCGCAGCTTTGCCACTGTTGCATACAATAACTCGCGTCGTACCAAGCCAATTCGCCTCTTCGCGCCGGCGTCAAAACCGGAGTCGGTCCGACTGCGATTGTCGAAACGCGCGGTTGTTCCGACGCTGTATCCACAACGTTCACCGTATCGCTGTAATACGCGCCGAGATAAACGTCGTTTCCAATCACCGCGACGGAACGCGGCGCTTTTCCCGATAAACGAACCCGCTTTTTCAGTCCGACAAGAAAGTTCAGATCATTCGGCGCTGAGGATTTAACGGGCAAAGAATATGTCTTGCGGTCATAGACGCCGAGCGCTTTTGCCTCTTCAATGGTATTTGAAATTGTATCCGACAATTTGGAAAGTTTTTCGATCATCGGTGGTACGTCAACAATACAAAGTTCGTGCGTTCCCGCGACAGCAATATACAATTTCCGACCGTCGGCGGACGATTTGAGCGTCCAGGGATTCGCAGCGCCGAAATCCTCCAGACCGTCGAGCAATACCGAATTGACGAAACTCTTATTTTGCACGTCAATCACGGTGAGCGCCGCTGTGTTCATCCAGCCGCGTTCAATTTGCGTTGTCGGTAATGTATAACGCGCAAGACCGCTAACGGCAAACGCATGTTTTCCGTCGGGTGAAATACAAAGATCGCGCAGGTTGGTAATACCGTTGAGCAAACGAATGTTTTTCACCGCGCCGGACGCCAGGTCAATCGTCGTTACTTCGCTGCTTGCGTCAAACGAAACGCCGTGATCATTGGGCAGAAAATTTCCGACAAAAAGCGTTTTACCGTCCGGCGTAATCGCCGCCGTAATCGGTTCCCGCACCGCCTGAAATTGACGCAATGGTTTCAGCGACGGAAATTCGTATTCCTGAATCGTTTTATTTTTGCTGAAACGATTCGACACGTAAAGACGTTTGCCGTCGGGAGAAATGACCGGCGCATTCGGCGTATGATCGGTTTGCGCTTCCGCAATTTTTTTTCCGTCGGCGAGATTGACGAGAACGACTTTACCGAAATCGTCGCCGCATGTTACGGCGGCGATTTTTCCGTCGGCGCTGACAACGAATCCGTTGGGATGCAACGGAACGGGATACGTTTGAACGACTTTCTTTTCCGCAACGGAAACGACTGCGATTTCCGCCGCGTCCTGATTTAAAACGTACAGGATTTTTTCGTCCGGCGACGGAACAAGATCGACTGGACCTTTATATTTTCCGGCTTCTTCCGCTAAACAAACGGCGGAAACTATCGAAACCGTCAAAAACAAAACGGCGTTTAGGGCAGGAATTTTTCGCATCTTTAACTCCTTCATGGTTCTTTATGAAATTTTTTTTGGGAAACTGTTATCGCAATTTCCGAATGCAATAACATTGTTCGTAATATATCAGTGGAATAATTGTAATGAAATAGAGTACAAAAACAGAAGCCAAACAGAAGCCCCGAACAGTGAGGGGATTTTCCCGTCGCTACCGTTCCGGGCTTCTGTTTCTGTTGTTCTGTAAAAAAATTAAGGGAGGGGATGTTTCGGCGAAAGGTCGCCTACCTCGCTTAATGAAAAATTCCACTGATATATTACCATTGTTCTTTGATTTTTAGCGACATTTCCGTCGAATTTGCGTTTTTGAGACGTCTGAAACCGTCATTTTTCTTCGACTTTTTTACCTTGTCGTCAATGCGGGGCGTTCCAAAAATACATATTTAATTGAAATATCACAAAATCATCAAGTTTTCATTATAAGTTATAAAAAACAGTTTTCCACTCTTGTATCCATTTTTTCAAAAAATAGTGAAAAAATAAATTTTGACAAAAGAATGCTAGTAATAGATCCGTGGAATTTTCGTTAAACATTTGTCAACATAAGGTAGGCGGCGTTTCGCCGAAACGTCGCGTCGGCGAGAGCCGACTTGCCCCTATTTTACGGAGGGTAACCGGATTCCAAAGCGTACAGCGCCACGAAGCGCCGTAGTTCATCGGATTCACAGACGCCTTACGGCGTCCAACCTTTCGGCGAAAGGT
>JAISZO010000413.1 GCA_031269105.1 Planctomycetaceae bacterium
ACGGTTGTTGCGTTTCGCTTTGCTCGCCGACGTTCAAAACGTATCTACACAAGTTTTTAACGGAGAGATTTTCATTAGAAAGTTTTATCGTAAAATATTTGCGGAGATACTTTTGGCAAAACGGGGAGGAACAAATTACGAGGATTCTTTTATTTGGTTACGCTGACGAGGACAATCCGTATGCCTCCTTCGTCGTCTCTTTCCGACGGCTCGTCGTCGTTCCTGCTCGCCGACCGACAATCGTCGGCGTCGTCATCCCAGCTTCCGCCGCGATTCACATACTCCGAACCACTGTTATAGGTCACGTAGGATCGGTAATCGTATTCGTGGGGTAAGCGCTATACCGATCATCGCACCATTCCCACACATTACCGTGCATGTCATACAGCCTCCACTTATTCGGACTCTTTGTCCCGACGTCGTGAGTTCTCTTGCCGCTGTTATTTTCATACCACGCTATCGCGTCTAAATTACCGGCAAACGATCCCGTTGTTCCCGCCCGGCAGGCATATTCCCATTGGGCTTCCGTCGGTAACGAAAATTTATATCCTGTTGGCGCGACATTCGCCTTATTCAACGCCGAGATAAACTGTCGGCTTTCATTCCAGCTTGTTTGTTCCACCGGTCGTTTTTTACCGAAGAATTTGCTTGGATTCCCGCCCGTTATCGATTCAAATAATTCCTGCGTCGTTTCCGTTTCCGCTATCCAAAATCCTCGCGTTAAAATGATCTCATGTTGAAATTCGTCATTATCGCGGTCAATTTCGTTGAACGGACTTCCCATCTTGAATTTCCCCGCCGGACACCATCGGAACGGGACTTCAATTCCATTGATTTTCACGACAATCCGTTTTCCGGCTTTGCGGTTCGCATCATGAGCATGAGCGGCGTCGCTTTAAGAACGGATTTTTTGACGTTTGATCTTCGACCCATTTCTTATCGGCGTCGGAGAGTTGTGAAAGTTGCACGCCGCATCGCCGTCGGAAAGGGCGATTGTAACGGTATCATTTTCAAGTTTGACAAAATCTCCGGTAATTTTATGACCGGTTGACGCCGTCCACTCGCGCGCTTGCGTATCGGCGGAAAAAATCAACGCCAAGCAAAAAGAGAAAACGATTCGAATCTTCATTGAAATTCTCCTTATAAAATTGAATTTTTGTAAATGTGTTTTTTGCGAAAAATGATTGGGGAGTTGAATTTTACTTGTAAAATGGTAAACTTATCCAATTAAATATTGCGATGCTCATAACAAGAGACGGAAGATTTGCTCTCTACCGCATTGAGAACGAAATATCAACGACCGTAAACCATAATAGCAAACGGTTTGCAATCTATTCTGAAAATTTTTATGAAATAGTTTTTTAGAAGTTCCCTGACGTTTTGATTTCCGGTAATGCTGCCGCTTATTCAAGCGGCGAAACCGGCGGAGGGTCGCGGGGCGATTAAACTTTTAACGTCGCTTTTGTTACCGTATCCCGATAAGAAATTTCAATGAAATTTTTCTCCGATAATTTTCGTACCGCGTCGTTGACTTCAAAATCAAGACAATGATGAAATTGTTCTTCCAGCCAATTTTCCGTGTTTGCGTCTAATTCTTGCAGCGTCAATTCACAATTCGGCGAAACGAGTAAAATGTAATAACTCAATAATGTTTCTTTCACTTCCTGTTCTTCCGCCGCGTCCAACAACGTTGTCAAAGCGGCTCCGTTGTTGGAAAGATTACTGAAATACAAATTGCTGGAAAACCGATGCATATATTTCGTTTTGCTGTTTAAGAAACTTAAAATTCCTTTGACGGCGGCAATCGTCAAGCCGATCAGAATGACGAAAAAATAAATCCAAGAAAACGTAAACGCAAAAATCAATTTGGAAAGCGGCGTTATTAACGATCCCAACACGCTTCCTCCGATTTTTACGCGGTCAAAAACCGGCATTTTCAATTTTACTTTCGGCGCGATAATTTTGATATTCTCCACTGGAACGTCTTTAAACATTTTCATCAACAACCGTCCGCCGTATTTCTGTTTGAACCGCGCTATCACAAACACGCGTTTCAACAACGTAATCCAGCGAGTACGTTTCAGAAAAAAGAGAACTTTTTCCACTTCTTCTTGTTTTCGTATTCCGCGATAGTAAACGTGAAACTCGTCAAAATCATCGACGTCCACCGAGACCGACAAACCGCCAATCGGCTGTAATTCCAAACATTCTTCCAATTGTTCCCGCGTTAATTCGCGGTAGTTGCCGATTTGCAAAACTCGGCGGATATTTGCGTAAAGCCGCAACTGAATCGTTTGCAATTCTTCGGCGGAATATTCCGGTTCCGCCAACGTTTCGCAATCGGGATCAAACGGCACAAAATCTTGTTTAAGCGATTCGAGTAACGTATGATATTCCGCGTGAAATTTTTCCGACAACGTTTGACGTAAACGACTTAGTAATTGTCGTTCTTCGTCGTTAAGCCGCGAATCCCGCAACATTCGTTCCAACAGAATTTCCGCGCGAAACGGAAGAAATTGCTCGCGGCTTTCCAGAAATTCCGGCGCAGTTGTCGGTTGTCGAAATAATGAAAACGAGAAAAACATTGCCGATCAATCAAAAGGATTCGTAGCGAATAAAAATTGGTTTTGAGAAGACGAAGTTATTCCCTAGAAAAAATCCTTCGTCTTTAACAAGTTTTATTCAAAAAGAAAAGAAACGTCTCTCAAAAACTCACCTTGACCGTTTCTTTTTCTATCGGATTAACGACTTCAAACAACGCCGCTTCGGTAAACCGGAACATTCCGGCGACGATGTTTGCCGGAAACGTTTCGCGGGCGGTGTTGTAGGTGGTTACGCTGTCGTTGTACGCCTGACGCGCAAACGCGATTCGATTTTCGGTCGACGTCAGTTCTTCTTGTAACGCCAGCATATTTTGATTGGCTTTGAGATCGGGATACGATTCCATAACGGCAAATAAACGTCCGAGCGTTCCGGTCAACGCGGTTTCCGCGCCGGAAAGCGCGTGAATCGCTTTGGCGTCGTCGGGACTTGCCGCCGCTTGTTGGCTTGCCTGTACCGCGCCGTTCCTCGCGGCAATGACCGCTTCGAGCGTTTCTCGTTCATGTTTCATGTATCCTTTCGCGGTCTCGACCAAATTCGGAATCAGATCGTATCGCCGTTTCAACTGCACGTCAATTTGAGCAAACGCATTTTTGAATCGATTCCGAAGCGAAATCAGCCCGTTATAAATCGAAATTCCCCAAATCGCCGCCAGCAGAAAGAACAGAAACGCTCCGACGGCGACAATAACGAGTATCATTGACATTGTTTTCCTCCATTTGTAATGTTTTCTTACCGTAAAGAAAATAAATTTTTCAACGCGAAAAATTTTATTTTTTATCAACAGATTTCATCGGTTAACGCGGACGTTTGAAAATTTGATCCGCGCGAATCTGTTGACAACTACAACTTGTCCGATTGGACAAAACGTTTGTTATTCGTCGTCCTCGTCTTTTTTCGGAGCGGGCGGCGACGCCAAAATCAATCCAAACAATCCTCCGCCGATTAAAAGCAAAAGAATCGCCAACGCAAAAAAAATCCATTTCATGGCTTGCCTCCGTTTGTAAAACGAGTCGAAACGATTTTTTATTATACAACATTTTCTCCTGAAATAAAAGCGAGCCGACCAATCGGTCGCGTCTGCCCAAGACAAGGAAGGAAAGGATTATCAAAATTTGAACGACTGAAAAATCGTTACGGATTTTCAAATGCGGAAATTTTTTCGATTCGCCGTTGATGACGCCCATCGTCAAACGCAGCGTCAAGCCAGACTTTGAGAATTTGTTCGGCGTTATGTTCGGAAAGTAAATCGCCGGAAAGACATAAGACATTGAGATCGTTATGCCTGCGACTGATTTCGGCGGTCAGTTCGTCGGCAATTGTCGCCGCGCGGATTCCGTGAAATTTATTGGCGGCAATACACATTCCAATACCGGTTCCGCAAATCAAAACGCCGCGATCCGCCGTTCCTTTACTGACTTCTCGCGAAACTTCGCCCGCCACATCAGGATAATCGACCGGCTCCGGTTTCTCTTCTTTGGGACCGTGTTCAAGCACTTGATGTCCAAGCCGCGTCATAAGTTGCGTCAATTTTTGACGGATATTCACTCCGTGATGGTCGCTTCCAATCGAGATTTTCATTTGAAATTTGTTTTTGATAATCAATTTTGATAAAAGTTGCAGAAAAAATTTTGTAAATGCAAAATGCGTTCCAAAATGATAAATACTCCTTACTCTTTATCATTATAACAAAAAAAATTATGATCGATACCGAAACTTTCACTTCTTCACAACAATTTTTAAAAATCGGTCTTGCTAAATCTGCAGGGCATTTCTAATAACTCATATTCGAAAAATTTCATTCTAACATATCCGCCGCCCGTTCTGAAAATGAGATGTTGTTAGAGGTTTCTACCAGGAAAATTTTTTAATATTTTTATTTTTCCAAAAACTTGCAAATTTTATTCAAATCGCCGTCGCGAACCTCAATATTGTTTCTTTGAACGCGAATTTGCCGATTTGTTTTGCGAAAGTCGCGGCATGTCGCCAAATCTTCGTGGCGTCTTTCCTCAAAAGTATAAAGTATCTTTATATCTTTTGACCTCAAACAATCTAAAATATTTGTGGAGATACATTACTCCAACGGAGGGAAATTTTGCGTCAGTCTCGCGTCTTATTATGACAGACCGGAGCGTCGGGAAAAGAATTACATAAACTTGAAGGACATACCAATTATGTCCATTCCGTCGCGTTTTCTCCCGACGGTAAAACGATTGTAACCACAAGTAGAGATAAGACCGCGCGAATTTGGGACGCGGCGTCGGGAAAAGAATTACGCAAACTCGCAGGACATAGCAATTATGTCTTGTTTACCGCGTTTTCTCTCAATGGCAAAACGGTTGCCGTCGCAAGACGAAACAAGAAAGAAAAAATTCATTTTGACGTCGATGGCACATATTATTGGCGTCCGAATTATTGAAAAAACAATAATAACAAAAGACGACTCAAAATCTTTCCAATAACGCCGTTGCGCTACGGCGCTGTCTATTTTAACGCGCAATTTGATGAACACGCGATATTTTTCAAGAAATATCCGTTACGCTTTGACAAATGGCGGTCATGTGGTACACTGTTGCTTACTGTAATTTTGAATGGGCTGTAATCACGGAACAAGAAAATATGACGAATAATAATTCTTGTCGTTCTCAAGGGGAATGTCGTCCCGATTTTGAAAAATGCGACGGTTTATTGCCGGTTATTGCGCAAGATTCGCAAACGGGCGAAGTGTTGATGATGGCGTATATGAACGAAGAAGCGTTTCAGGAAACCGTCAAAACCGGTCGAGCCGTTTATTTTAGCCGAAGCCGACAAAAACTATGGCGAAAAGGAGAAGAAAGCGGCAATGTTCAATGGGTCAAAGCTATGTTTATTGACTGCGACAAAGATACGCTTTTGATTCAGGTGGAACAAGTTGGCGGCTCGGCGTGTCACGAAGGATATAAAAGTTGCTTTTTTCGTCAAATCACGCCGGATGGTCTCAAAGTCGTTGGCGACAGAGTGTTCGATCCGAAAGAAGTTTATAAAAAATAATTACGCAAAACTGTCGGCAAATGATGACATTGAAAACAAAACCATTTTTTATCAACGGATTTCGCAAATGATAAAAATTTTGTTGACTGTTTGAGTAAGGATATCTTAACCATTAACGAAAATAAAGATCATGATTGAAAAAAATACGCAAGGCGAAGTTTGGGTTTTTACCGAACAGCAAGACGGCGAATTGCAGGAAGTCTCTTTGGAGTTGTGCGGACGGGCGAGAAAACTTGCCGACCAAATCGGCGTCAAAGTCGGAGCGGTGTTGCCCGGCAAAGGCGTTGCTCAAAACGCGCAGCGGCTTATCGCGCAAGGCGTTGACAATGTTTATCTCGCGGAAGACGATCGTTTGGAATATTTTCGATCCGATCCTTACGCGAAAATTTTAATCGATTTGATTGGCAAATACCGTCCGCAAATTGTATTGTACGGCGCGACGAATCTCGGACGCGATCTGGCGCCTCGCGTCGCGTCGGCGGTACGATCCGGTATGACCGCCGATTGTACCGATTTGGAAATCAGCGACGCGACCGACGCGAAAACCAAAGAAGTGCATAAAAATTTGTTGTTGCAGATTCGTCCCGCTTTTGGCGGCAACATTATCGCAACGATTGTCAATTACGACGGGTGGCCCCAAATGGCGACGGTGCGCGAAGGGGTGATGCCGCTTTTCGATCCCGATCCGAACCGCAAAGGTGAAATGATCCGTGAAAACGTAACGCTGGACGATTCTTTGTTTCTGGTCGAAGTGATAAAACGGCATGTCGAAGAGCGGAAATTCAATCTCAAAGGAGCAAGAATTATTGTCGCGGGCGGCGCGGGAATCGGTAGCCGCGAAAATTTCAATTTGATTTACGAACTTGCCGGAACGATTGGCGGCGCAGTCGGAGCAAGCCGCGCGGCGGTCGATAGCGGTTATATCGGACATGGACATCAAATTGGTCAGACCGGCACGACGGTGCGTCCAGCGTTATATATTGCGGTCGGCGTCAGCGGAGCAATTCAGCACCGCGCCGGAATGCAGGAATCCGCGAAAATTATCGCAATCAACACCGACAAAGACGCGCCGATTTTTTCCGTTGCGCATTACGGCATTGTCGGCGATTTCCGCAACATTGTTCCGATGATGATTAAAGCGTTTAAAGAACGGGCGTGAAGCGTAAAAAGAGCGAATAGAAAAAGGCGAAAACAAATCATCAGGAACAAACCGACATTCGCGAGCGGATTCCTTTTACAAGGAATCGTTTCTTCCCTTCCCATAAATCGCCTTTCCTTTTCCCGTGCGCGGGTCGCGCGCCTAACAATGGCGGGACGTCTTCAAATTTGCTCAAAATTGAAAATTTCTCCGAGCCGCCGCTCTGTTTTTAAAAAACGCAAAGAACGCGATCCTTTCTAATAAAAGTTTGCGTTCTCTGCGGAAAATTGACGTTTCAGAAATCACGCTTGTTTCTGCGCGGATTTATCAAACGCGGCGTCGAAAGCAAACGTACTCGGCGCAATGTCCAATTTTTTGACCAATTCGCACGCTTCGCGCGCGCCGTGTTCGCGTTCCATACAAGAGTCTTCCCATTCGACGGAAAGCGGTCCTTTATAACCGACGTCGTTCAGAGCGCGGATGATTTCCTCGAAATTGACCGCGCCGCGTCCGGGCGAGCGGAATTGCCAGCCGCGACGATAATCGCCGAAATTAATATGACTCGCCAAAATTCCCGACGTTCCGTCAAGCGTGACAATCGCGTCTTTGATATGAACGTGATAAATCCGTTCTCCGAAACGGCGAATGAATTTCACCGGATCAACGCCTTGCCAGAGAAGATGGCTGGGATCGAAATTGAATCCAAATTCCGGTCGCCAACCAATCGCATCAAGAGCGGCTTCGGTGGTGTAAATGTCGTAAGCAATTTCCGTCGGGTGAACTTCGAGAGCGAACTTCACGTTGTTTTCGCCGAAAACGTCAAGAATCGGATTGAACCGCTTGGCGAAAAGTTTGAAACCGTCCTCGATCCACGCTTGCGGAACCGGAGGATACGAATAAAAATACTGCCAGATGCTCGAACCGGTAAAGCCGTTGACGACGTCCACGCCGAGCTTTCTTGCGGCTTTCGCGGCATTTGCCATCCAGTCTGCGGAACGCTGATTAACGCCGTCCGGGTTGCCGTCGCCCCAAATATAATCGGGAAGAATCGCCTTGTGACGGGAATCAATAATATCGCAGATTCCCTGACCGACGATGTGGTTGCTAATTGCATAACACGCAAGTCCTTTGGCGTTGAGCGTTTCGCGTTTCTTTGCGCAATAATCGTCTTCGGCGAGCGCGCGGTCCACTTCAAAGTGATCGCCCCAGCAGGCGATTTCAACGCCTTCATAACCGAGCGACTTTACTTTGTCAAGCAATACTTCAAATGTCAGGTCTGCCCACTGACCGGAAAAAATGGTAACGGGTCGTCCCATAATAAACTCTCCTCTCGTCAAGGTTTTGACGCGAAAACCGCGTCGTAAAGCTAAAATCAAATTGTAAACGGTATCTCGCGATAACGTTACGTTACCGCGTTCGTCGCGACATGAAGTTTCATTGTAACGAATGATTCGCAAAATTTCAAACATATCCGATAAAAAATGGAAAATTTTGGGGAAATTCTTTGACAAATGCGTTCAAAAATCAAAGCAGGAATTTGCCGCTTTTTGCAATAACCCCGAATACCAGTCGTTTCGGGGTTAGACGAGTCATTAAGTTTATAACATCAAAACAGAGAGGACGTCATATGATAAAGCGGATTAAAAAGTTGAGACGATGAACGTTTTGAAAACCATTTTTTTGTTCAATAGCAATTGAAAGGATATTTTTATCCCTTTATACTGTCTCAGAACAACGCTTAACAAGAGTTTTGGGATAAAATATTTGCTTCAAAAGAAGAATTCCAACAAACACGATCAGTATGACTGACAAAAAAACGGAATCAAATAACACCTGAAATGCAGACGGCGGTTTTTTAAGTAATAACGCCGTGTTATTCCATTGATAATGTTTTTCAAACCATTCCGGTGTTGAATCATAATATCCAATCCCATTATCAAAAATAAGCATTCGTTGACGATCCATTCCCAAGAAGACAATAAAATGGTCGTCGTCAACGTGTAAGATCGCAGGAATATTCCATTTTGTAAGCGTTTTTAAATTGACTTTAGCCGGATAAAGATGAACGTCAAAATTTTTTGCATAAGCAATAAGAGAGGATGCTGATAAACCGTTTGAGTTTGTTATCAGTTCTTTGCGCATCTTTTCAAGATCGGGATGATCGATTCCCGCATTTCGCAAGCAAACATAAAGCGATTCAATCCCGCATTCCTGCCTATTAGAAACAATTTCTTTTGATCTCAAATGAAAATTGCTTGCTGACTTTGGTGATTGATAAGAACA
>JAISZO010000427.1 GCA_031269105.1 Planctomycetaceae bacterium
ATAACGAAACGTTATGCCCGGTTTGTCCTGATGATGTTGGTCAAAACGATAACTTCCATTGGCAATCGCGTCGTCATAACGTTTGCCGTGAAGAGCATCATCGTCGTTGGCTTCAAATAAACATTTGACATGCCGCGATTCGCGGATACCGGTATAAGACGGCAACGCAGTCAAGACGCATTTTTTATCCGGGCTGTATTTCCGCATCATATCCATAATAGCGCGGATTTGCCGTCGTCCTTCGATTTCGGCTTTCGTCAATTCGTCGGCAACAGAACAATCCGCCCCGAAAATCCGCGTTCCGGCAACCATTGTCGTGTAAGTTTCCGGCAATCTTGTTCCCCAAACAAAACCGGACGGAATCTGAAACTCCGCGCCGTGTTCTTTCAGATTTTTATTCATCACGCCAAAATCCCAGTCGGAAAAATGAGCGCATGTTGTCGGCGGCTGAAGCATTTCACGCACATAAACTTCAAGTCCCAATCGCGCACACAAATCACCGTCACCGGTTGCGTCGATAAAATATTTTGCCCGAATCACGCCGCGTCCCGATTTTCCGTCAACAATCACGCCCGCCAATTTTCCGTCGTCGTCAAAATACGGTTCAGAAAAAAGCGTATTCAAATACGGTTGAATCTTGTTTTCCAAAACAATTTCGTCCAGTTCGATTTTCAATTCCTGTGAATTGAACGTGAACTGTCTGCTTGGATTATTTTTAGTTGTTGTTACCGCGTTTCGTTTTTTCAGACGTTCCATCGTCTCGGTCGTCAGACCGGCGATGATTTGCAATTTGAACGTTGTATCATAAACGGAGTGCCAAACATTGACAAGTGAATTTGTAGCGACGCCGCCGAATGCGTTGAGTTTTTCGACAAGAATCACTTTCGCGCCGAGCCGTGCCGCTCGCACTGCCGCGAAAACTCCCGTGCAACTTCCACCCAAAACACAAATATCCGCTTCGCCAAAAACCGGCAGTTTCGCCGATACTTTTTCCGACGCGGGGACAAAAGAAACTTCGGACGCATGAGACGTTCCAACCGCCGACAATGCGCCAATGCCTATGCCGCTTTGCATGATATGTTGAATAAAATGTCTTCGTGAATGTTTCATCGAATAAATCTCCTAATGATTTGAAAAACGGGTTTAGTTGAAATAAATGATATATTTTGTAATTATTCAGTATTTTTGAGTAACGTGTAAATCGCACCATTAACAACCTCATTTTAACCTGATTTTCTTACAAAAACAACATCAGTAGCAAATGATACAACACAAAATTACCTCATTAAAAAATGAACGAATAATGATGTAATGAGGTTGATATTTGGCGGTATTCATTGCGACTGAGATTGTTTCGTTAAAAAATGAGGTAGAAATAAGGTTGTTGAAACAATGACAATACGTTTTCGCAAATTCCACTGAACAGTTATTATACTTTTCATACTTTAAAATTCATTTTTTGTTGCAATAATTGCGAGTTACAAATGCCGTCCTGAAAGGACATGATTTTCAGGCAATCGATAAAAACAAAAAACTGAATTTTAAAGTGTAATAAGGATCCGTTACAAAATAACATATTCAATTTTTGGGTAGGCGGTTTCGCCGAAACTGCTGAATTGCGGCTCACACGGCGTGCAAGTCATAGCTTAATTGTAAATGTTATTTTGTAACGAGTCCTAAGTATATCATACGACAAAATGATTTGTTATTCACGCGGCGTATATTCTTTTTTGATTGCTTTACCAACGTCAATGGTTTGCGCATTTTTTCCTGCGGTGATTTCAATTTTCAGATCGGTTGTTTCTTCCGACTTATATTTAACGTCCACATAGTCGTACCATTTTTGTTTCTTTGCCGCGTTTGATGTGATATTCTTCCAACGCTTTTTGGTCTTGAGGCGGCGGTTGTTTGGCGGTTTCTCCTTCGGTTTTCTCCGTTTTCGCTACGACGACTTTATATTTCCCCGCCGGCGCTCCGGGATACTTTCCGTATGTTTTGGCAAAACAAACGCCGTTTGCATCAGTTCGTCCGCCGACAACCTATTTCGATTGCGAAGCGTCCAGGTTAAACAGAGTAACAACCGCTCCTTCTAACGGCGTCCTTTTCTGAACAATCGTGATTTTTGCCGGATATAATTCCGGCATTCCTTCCGGTTTCACCGCTTTGTTGCAAGACGTTGATCCTAACAAAATCAAACAGGAAAACGTTAATGTCATTTTTTTGAATGCGTTCATAATTTTGTAATGGCGTGGTCAAATGAAGATGTTGAAGACAGCCAACGACTGTCGTGAAAATAACCCAAATACATTGTTCTATGCGATAAGAACGAAAATTTCAGAAACGTCAGTCCGAAATGCAAGCGAGACGTTTTCTCCACCGTTTACGTTTCGAACTGTCATTTCTAATCTAAACGCTCAACTTATTGGCGTATTGCAATGTTACATAACAATCGTTATGGCAAACCGACTGTTTCCGCCCCTTTCGGCGTTCCCAAAGCTCCCCAAATGCCGTAAGGACTGGTTCCTGCGGCTTTTTGATAATTGTTCGGGTTGCCGGAATCAATCGTTTCTGAAATAAAATGCACCGATCCATCCACATAAACGCCGTTCACGCCGTTAGTATGATGACTTGTCGCGGCAAAAACGCCCCAAGACATTATCGCTGGTAGATGATTGGAAGAATCTCGCAAACAAGACGGCGAATTAGGCGGTAAAACCGTTGTAAATCCGGCGGACGACGTGCGTCCGTCAAGAAATATTTGTCCGCGCCGCGTATCGGTTCCTGAAACGAGAACATTGCGGTCGTCGGTAGAAACGGCATTATTCACGCAATCAATCGGGCGGGCGTTGTCGTTATCATACATTCCGGGCGAACCGAAAATTCCGCCTTTAAGATTTTTAGTGGAAGCTTCTCCGCCTACCGCTTCGCTAGCGGCAATCGTATTGCTTGTTCCGTCGGTGCAAAACGCCATGTCGTGCCATGTTCGCGGAGCAAACATTCCTCTGTCGCTGACAAGTGCAAGACCTCTTCCGTCTCCGTTATCTGCCCGACGGTTATTATTCCAAATTCCGTCGCCGTGCGAAACCATAAGACTCATTTTGGAAAGTCCGTTTTCCGATTCCGGTTTGGTTGCGTTTGAGTCGGAAGGACAATACAACGGCGAAATACTTCCGGCGCATAAGGAGTTTACCCAAGGATAGGAATTCGCCGCTACCGTTTGACTTTGAGAAACGAACTGGTCGTACATCGCGTTTTGCTCGAAATACGGGAGCAAAAAAACGATAGCGCCGACCAATCCGCGATCATCGTCGCGATTGTAAGTACCGCCGCTAGCAGTGTTGTAGTTGTTGAAAATGGTTCGCGATGCAGGAAATGCCCCTTGCGTGTCGTGATAATTCTGCAACGCCAAGCCCAACTGCTTGAGATTGTTGCTGCATTGCATTCGTCTTGCCGCTTCTCTCGCGGCTTGAACAGCAGGCAACAAGAGCGCGATCAAAACTCCGATGATCGCAATCACAACGAGCAATTCGACCAGCGTAAACGCCCGGCGAATCAAAGAAAATTTTCCTAAACGGGCAAAAACGCTCGAAAGGACAGAAACGCACGCAATCACACAAGCAAAAATACTCGTAATAACGCGGGCAATAAAGAGCGTTACAACACGTAAAACACGGCTTATTAGCCATATTACGCCCCCCCCCCGATACATTCTGCCGAAATCCAAAAAAATCAAACGCCTTGTTCAACTTTTTCATAGTCGAAACCCCTTCTACATTTTTTAGTTTTTTGAAATTGAAACGACAAAAATCACAGCGACTTTGTCATTTCAGTAAAGTGTATTAGTCCTTAATCAAGCGAAGGCGGAAAGTCCATAGAAAGAAAAAATCTGAGATCCCCCTTGTTTTTCAGCGCCGATGCTGAAAATGGTGTTATACAAACAATGCCAGGAAAAAGGATTTCAGATGAAGAAAAGTAGAGACGAATTGCTCGCAGGCCGCAAGGCGGAAGTGGAATTTCGGACGGATCGGACGCAAGCGACGTTCGGCCGCGACAGTTGTCGGAGTCGCCGGTGGTGTTCGAGGCGTCGGAGAAAACACGGGCGGCGTCGCATGGCGGCCTGGCGTTGATTCACCAGGTCGCGGTGCAGAGCGGATTGTGTGATGCGATCAACGCGGCGCCGGTGTTGAAAGTTCGCTTGCCGTACCACGAGTCG
>JAISZO010000249.1 GCA_031269105.1 Planctomycetaceae bacterium
TCGGGAATGAATCGACGCTGTATTGAAGACAAAAAACAATACGAAAAAGGAATTAAAATTAAAAGCGATGAATTAGAAAATGTTACCATCGAACAAGACGCCTTTCACCCAGAATGGAACTATACCATAAAAAATATAGGTAATGTTATTTGCGCACGGTTGCTAAATAGTGAAAAGTTTCGCAGGCGGAATGCATGGCTCTGGGATTAAAACAAGCATTTACCCAACTTTTAGTTTTTAATTTTTCACTATATAACTTCCACGAACCGCCCGCCACCCTTCCACCACAGAGGGAAATCGTTCCAATAGGTCAATGGAAAGCGATATACTATCAATAATATCAGACAAATACAAGGGCATTTAGAAATTTCTCTTGGACAAATTCGCTCATCCTTCCGCGAATTCTGTCCGTATTCGGAAAACCGGCGGCGGTCGTATTTTTCTTTTTCTGTTATCCGACTCTCACGCGCTAGCGCTAATAGCGGCGGTGAAAATCTTTTCTAGTAACGCAAACGCGCCGCGATAACCAACATAAGACCGGTTGATCACCACTTCATACGACGCCGGAAAACCAATCTCCACCACTTGACCGCCAAATTTTTTAACCGTATCACGTTCCCATGTTGTTCCGAAAATGATGGGCGGTTTGTGTCCGAAATCGGTATTTTCCAAAATCTTTTTCACCCAATAACCGTCTTCGACAAAAATCACCTCTTCCGAAACGTCATGCGAAAGCGACCGAAACTCTTTTTCGATTCCTTCCCGATATTGTTCCGGCGGATTGTCCGTGATAATATGACTCGCGGGAATTAAACCCAATTGGTTGACAACAAATTTGCTCACCGCAAGAACATAAGCGCTGTCGCCGACAATTCCATACCGCGCCGGAAGTCCCCACCAGTATTCCGCGTAAAAATCAGAAAAATGTTCCAGATAATAATAGTATTCCTTTTCTTCTTGGCGAATGAATTCCTCAACCGTTTCTTTTTTGAGACCGGCAAAATCGGCAACCGTCCGCAAAAACTTCGACGTTTCTTTTGCGCCAATCGGAATCACCGGATAATGAAGAAACGGTTGACTATATTTTTCCGATAAATGTTTTGCGGTTTCCAGTCCCAACCAAGGCGAAATCACCAAATTAAATTTCGCTTTGGGAATCGTTTTCCACTCGTCCGCGCCTTTGCTGCCGAATCCAAAAAGAATATTGACTTTGAAACCAATTCCTTCAAGAATCCGTTTGATCTCCGCCAAATCCCCTCGCCAAAACGTATTTTGAAACGGCAACTCCGACCAAACATTGACCAACGTTTCTTCTTTTTTACCATCGTAATCTTTGACAAATTGATCAATAATCGCCCGCGTCACCAACTCGTGTCCGGTAAAATTGTTTCCCTTGAAGCCGCCGGTTTCCGCATAACAAATCGGCACGCCGCGCTGTTGAAACGGCGACACCACCGACCCAACGTCGTCGCCAACCAACTCGCCAATACAACCGGTCAAAACAACATACAAGTCGCCGCGCATAATTTTCAATGTTGCTTTGATCAATTCTTCAAGACGCTCGTTGCCGCCGAACACGACTTCTTTTTCTCCGGCGTTGACGCTTGGCGGAACCGCTCCGCCGCCATATCCGCCGCCTTGAAATCCGTTGTAAAACGCCAACGCCATAAATTGTTTATCGGCGCAACCGGGTCCGCAATGCGCAATCGGAATCGCGCCGGGAATTGCCGCCGCACTGTACATCGCCCCAAGCGTGCAACCGTAACGAACCTGATTGATCGAATGCGTCGGCGTAATTTCTAATCCGTTAATTTTTTTCAATGACATAATATACTGTTGTTAGTTTTTGTTTTCGCAAAAAGGTAAAAGTAAATGCACAAAATAAGTTTTATTGACGGGAGTGAAACGCTCTCACGATTCGATTAACTCCGGATGTTTTGACAAAATGTAAGGATCGTCTTGCTGAAGCCACCAATGCGAATAAGGAAGCGTTACGTGATCGCGTAAATCTTCGTGAAATTTCCGATGCGCTAAAACTTCAAGAATCGTTTCGCCAAGATTGACCATTCCCTGATAACCAATCGCAATATGTTCGTCGCCAAGCGGCGCAGCCGGAATTCCCAACCGCGACGCAAGCGGCGCAAGTCCGTTGTGCCGAATTAAAATAAAATCGGGATTGATTCGTTTTAGTAGTCCGTAAAACTGATATTGTTGACGATTGCTGACATGGAACGACGGAACGTCGCCGTAATTGTCCACCAAATGTTTGAGCGAATCCTGACGCGAATCGCCGCTGTCGTAAACCGGATCATGATGAAAAACCAACGAACCATTCACCGCAATTCCAAGTTCACGCATCACAGAAATCAAACCATGCGAATACGCCGAACCCGTCGCAACGTAACCTTTGATTCCCTTCAACTTGTCCTGAAGTTTTTCCAAAAGCGGACGAACACGAGCATGTTCTTTTTCAATGTACGCTTCAACTTTATCTTCACGATGCGTTACGCGACCAATTTCACGCAGCCAAGCGTCCGTTCCCGCAAAACCATACGGTTGCGGCGCTTTAATTTCGGGAATGCCAAATTCCTGTTCCAACGCCGCCGCCATGTATGTTGAAAGCGTATAACAAAAACCAACCGTCGCCGCCGCTTCCGACAACTGCGCCAATTGTTCGACGGTTGCCAGGTCCACAACATAATTGACACGTAATCCCAACTCGGCAAACATCGGCGTAAAAACGTCCGATCCCCAAAGATTGATCACGTTAATGAGATCGTCTTGTTTTTTGGTCGGATTTTTGCGGACGATTTGCCGTAAAATTCCGTGTTGCGTCGCGTCAAATCCCGTGCTCCAATGTTTGGAACGGAAACCTTCGCAATAAAGCGGAATCACCGGAATACCGAGTTTTTCCTGTTCTTCGGCGGATGCGCTTTCAATATCGTCGGCAATAATCGCCGTTGCGCACGAAGTCGAAACAAAAATCGCCTCCGGTTTGTAACGTTCATAAACATCCTGAATCGTTTGATGCAATTTGAGAATCGCTCCGAAAATCATATCGGATTCGTTGAGATTCGTTGAAGTGATAAGCAGATTTTCCACCGGCAAACCGCGTATCGCGAGTCCATTACGGTAAATGCCGTTATACATCGGTTGTCCGGCGGCGCAACCAATCGGCGAATGTTGAACGAGAACGGCGTTGCGCACATTGCCCGCCTGACATTCAACCATTTGTTCGCTGCATACCGAACCTTGCGTGAACGGTCCCCGCGTTTCGCAAAGAGAGCATTCGCGCCGTCCGCCTGCACCGCATCGTGCTTTATTTGAGATTTCGGAAAGTTCCGACGCTCTGCCCGTCCAACCGATAATCGTTCCCAAACGTTGTTCGCGAGTCTCGCAATCGGCAACTTTCAAATTAATCTTCTGACGGAAATTTTCTGTTATTGTTGACATAATTTGTTTTCAAATTGGAGAAATTAGTAATTCGACTAAATTCAATTGATCTTGATTATTTGTCCCATTGAAGAATGATCAAATATTGGAATGAGAACTTTCTATGGTTCCGGTTTCAAGAGCCAAAAGATGATCTGCCCATTGCGCAGCCCAATCGCGAAGTTGCCCTACCGAGAGCGGTTCCGGCGTTTTGGAACTTTCATGCGCCGCAATTTTTTTCGCTAAATTGAGATAAATCTTTGCCTGCGCAGAATCCGGCGCGGCTTCAATTGTAGTTTTTCCCTGCAATTCGCTTTGAGTTACCGTGACGGAACGCGGAACATATTCCACAACCTGCGTTTTCGTTTGTTTGACAAAATCGTCAATAATATCTTTCGCATAAGGTTTATTGATGGAGTTGGCAATAACGCCGCCGAGCAACGCGCCGCCGTTGTTGGAATATTTTTTTATTCCGGCAAAAAGATTGTTCGCCGCATAAACCGCCATGAAATCAGACGACGAAACCGTAAACACATGTTCCGCAATTCCTTCGCGAATCGGCACCGCAAAACCGCCGCAAACAACGTCGCCAAGAACATCGAAAATCACAAAATCAAGATCGAGTTCTTCAAAAACATGTTGCTGCTTAAACAACTGAACGGCGGTCGTAATACCGCGTCCGGCGCATCCAACGCCGGGAGCCGGACCGCCCGCTTCAACGCAATAAATTCCGTTGAATCCTTTGAAGACAACGTCGTGTGCATTGACATTGGCTTTATCGCGAATCGTATCCAATACGGTCGGAATATATTGACCGTTCCGCAACGTATTTGTCGAATCGCTTTTCGGGTCGCAACCAAATTGCATCACTTTATATCCGAGCGTTGAAAGCGCCGCGCTGATATTGGACGTTGTGGTGGATTTTCCGATTCCACCTTTGCCGTAAATCGCAATTTGCTTGATTTTTTTTGACATAAACAATAAGTTCCTTTCGACTGTAAAAAATTGAAATAATCAATACGATTTTATCCGTGCGAAAATGTTTCCATTCTTTCAAGATAAAGTTGCGAGGAAAAATCTTTTTTGCCCGGAATACCGCACGCGTCGGCGCGGCAATGTTTGCAATGCTCAAAAACTTCGAGATAACGCGACGCAACCGCTTTGGCAATTCTCTTGTCTTCGCAACACGGCGGCGACATGTGAGCAAATTCGCCTTGCGGGATTAACGGGATGATGTTGTAAATTGACGCTCCGGCTTCGCTGGTTGTGCGGGCGATTTCTTCTATATGCGAATCGTTAATGTTGGGAATCAGAACCGTATTGACTTTGATTGTCAAACCGAGTTCGGACGCGCGGCGAATCCCTTCTAATTGACGGCGGATAAGAATTTCTCCCATCGAAATTCCCGTCATTTTTTTGCCGTTCCAAACGATGTACGCAACAATTTGCGAAACGATTTCCGGTTTTACGGCATTAACGGTAACGGTCAATGTTTTCACGCCGATTTGCGGAAGTTGTTCGATGTAATCCGGCAACCGCAATCCGTTTGTGCTGAGACATTGAATAAGTTCGGGATATTTTTCGTGGATGAGGGTAAATGTTTTAATTGCTTCGTTTCCGGCGAGGGCGTCGCCTGGTCCGGCAATACCGACAACAGTAATTTCGGGACATAAACGTAACGCGCGTTCGACAATACCAACCGCTTGATCCGGTTTCAGAATATTTTTTGTAACGCCCGGACGCTGCTCAAACCCGTTGCGGGAACGAACGCAAAAACGGCATTGAATATTACAAAACGGACTAACCGGCAAATGAATCCGCCCATATTTCTGATGAGCTTCCGAATGAAAACAAGGATGCTTGTTACTCGGTTTATATTGAAATAAAGCAGGCATGAAAAAGGAAGAATAGAAAAAACAGATAAATTATAAATACAAAAGCACAATCGTAAAAACATATAGGATTACTATGCAATAAGTATATTCATTGACAATCTTGCGTCAAGTGGGGGATGAAAAAATTTTTCGTCTATTTCTTGCCAATAATTTAGCGGTAAAAACAGATATTGACTGTATGACGTCTTGCGCGGCTAAATTATTAAAATTTCGTATTCAGTAAAATTCAGGATTATACTAAAATAAGAAGAGAATTTCTTGGGGGGATTTTTATTTTTCTGAAACATATCAAAATAGTAACGCTGATATAAGAGATAAAATATTATTCCACCATTATTATTAAAGAGGAAACTTTATGTCAAGCGCGTCGAAATTAGATTATGTGATGCAAGCGTTGGATATTTTAGGCACGGAAGCGGCGGCGAGTTTGCACGTTGACGCCACAACCATTAGCAAATGGCGGAATAATCAAAGAAAAATTCCTTCTAAAAACGGACAGGCAAGACAATTGGCGGAGTTTCTTCTTCGCAAAGAAAAAGAACAAGGTTCGCAGATCATTTTCAATATTCTGAAAACGCTCAAAGAAGACGTCAATACTCAAAGCATAACGCAGCAGATTAACGCATTGAGTCATTGGTTGACCGAAAAAAAATTAGAACCGCCGGACAATCATGTGAAACTTCCCGTTTTCACGCCAAAAAACGGATATAATACGAATATCAATATTTTTCTCGGCGAAGACGGAATTGACGAAGCGATTGCTTATTATTTGGATTATGTTTTACGTTTGCCGCCGGGACAAATTATTTTTTTAGTCGATTATTCCGGGATAACTTGGACAAAAGGCGATGAAATCATTGACAAACAAGAACGAATTAGCGCAAGCATGCAGTATTTCCGTGCGATTTCGCGTTATGGTCATAAATTGATTATCATTGATTGCAATACAGACGTTTACCGTCCTTACCGCGCTATCTTTCGTTGGATGGAATTGTATCTTTTGGACGGCGTTGAAGTCTGGAGTCATTCGCATATACGCGATGATTTTTACCATTATACGAATTTCGTTGTGGAAAATGAAATTGCGTTACAATGTATTTCCAATTCTGACTTGAACGACAAAATGCACAGTATGCTTTATACCAATAAAGAAACCGTTGATTTTTTTGCGAAGAGCGCGTCGGGCATTTTGAAAAAATCAAAACGCTTGATTGAATCAATTTCGGCAAAAGACGTTTTGGTATTTCTGGAGATTGTTCAGAAAAATCTGAAACCTAATCGTTCTATTACGATGTTGAATCCGTCGCTAACGCACTATTTTATCGCGACGAAATTGCTTCAGGAAATACTTGAGCAAAACCGAGTTTCCGAATCCAAGATTGAAGAATGCGTTTGCGCCGTAAAAAAAATACGACAGTTACAAGCAACGAATCCTTGTTATTATATTTGTAATCTGGACGTCTTGGAAAATTTTATATCGGTTGAATCTGTTGAAGATTGTAATCTTTCGAAAATTTGCGAAACCAAAATTATTTTATCGAAAGAATATCAGCGAAAAATTGTAGATTCTATTATGCAATTTTCGGAATATCAAAATAACAACATTATTTTCACGTCGTTTGATTATTTGAACGCCGTACCGGATAACTTGAGTTTATTGGTACAGGAAGACGGTTTTGTTGCGGCATGGAATGTAAAACGGGATAAAAAACGTCTGTATTGTTCTAACCTTGACGTTATTTCCGGTTTCTATCGGTACGTTGACGACCTAAAAACGACCATTCCCAAAGTTTGCCGCGACAATGATTGGCGTGATAAACAACTTCGCCGCATCAGAGAGATGTTGTAATAGCAGTGGAAACGTGAGCAACGGTTTAATGTTTCGCTTACGTTTGAAACTGTCATTTTCACCGCAAAAAAGAAGTTTCGAGAGGTTTTTCGAGGTACTTTTTTGCCAAAATTCAATGGATAATGTTTCCGCTGGTCGGATAAATATCATTGATGACGATTAAATCCTGCCAAGAATGTCACGCGGAACGCTCGAAATCTGCGGACGAGTTTTGGATTTGATGAAAACGGTACTCGAAGATATTTTTATCACGACAGTATTTGAGATAGAAAAATGGAATCTTCAAAATATTCTTATGACCTTTCCATATTTAAAATGTCTTTTTTGAAGAGTCCACAATAAACGCCCAGTGTTCTGTTCGTATTACTTGCACTGGGCCTATGTGCGTCCATTTAAAATGGAACATAGAACTATATGCCCTCTATGTATAAGGACAAAGGTTTACTCATTTACCACCAACGCCAACCGCCGCCAACTGTTGGTTGAGTTGTACCAAGCGGTCTTCCATTTTGGTAGTAATTTTGTCCGCCAAAGACATTTCGTTGCGAGGTTACTCCATTGGAGTAATTGTACCCGCCAAAAACGTTGGGGGTTGCCCATCCTTGTGCGAAGGATGTTGTTGCCGAAACTGTAATAAACAGTACAGCAAACGTAGAAACTGTGAAACGGTTCATACTTGTTCTCCTTTTCTATTTTATGAGGAGTTGACGAAAGAATAACACACACCGAATTATCGCCAAGAGTTGTTGCCTTTCAGAATTTTAGCAAACTTTTAGAATAAAAAAGAGTGCCAATATCCGAGTTGACACCCAAGCCCTACCAGAGGCACACGATACAACAACGGTAGGCACTCCCTTACGGGAGCGTCTTCATCGTTGTCATCGTGTAAACCATACGGTTCAAACTCTGGTAGTTTTGGGTGGACAACAGAACGCTTTAACGCATTCGTTTATCTATATTAAACGAAATTTTACTTCGATACGATATTCCTTCAAGTTTAGTAGTTAATCGGCAACACACCGATTTTCATAAATTATATTATAAGACAACGAAATGTACAATAGGGGGTCATTTTCGCGATTTTTATAATTATTTTTGTATGAAGTGAAAACGAAAGCGAAATAAAACCAAACCGGATGAATTTTCAAACAAACGAAAAAAAATTTACTCTCCGGTCGTTTCGCTACGATTCTATTTCCGACTTTTGTTATACTTGTCTGAATTTTTGTAAAAATATCAATATTTTATTTTAAAAATCGTGCTATTGGTGATTAGCGGTTTTTTATTTATTATTATTCCGTCAACTTCTATTTTCTTGACGCATTATTGGCGAAAAAATTTTCAACACCCCTGCTTGACGCAAAATTGTCAATAGATATATTTATTACATAGTAATCCTATATGTTTTTGAGTTTATTGATTATAATTGGATTTTTAGATGTGCGGTATTTGGGGATATGTCAATTATGGAGATCGTTTGAATGAAAATCAAATTGCAGAAATTTATACGGCATTTTCAAATGTTTGTATAACAAGAGGCAAACACGCCTGCGGTATCGCTTATGTTTCCGGCGGAGTTTTGTCCGTCAAAAAAGCGCCGACGGATTTGGTTAGCGCGAATTTTTCCTATCCGGCAAATGTGAAAATGTTAATGGCGCATTGTCGGCTTTCGTTACAAAAAAATTATTCGAATAATAACAATAATCACCCGTTTTGCGGACAAACCTTTGACGGCGTAAAGTATGCGGTGGAACATAACGGAATACTGAGAGATTTACGAAAAATTCGGCGGCAATTTCATTTGGCAAAAACAGAAATCAGCACGGATAGTTACTTGATCGCTCAAATATTAAATACGAAATCACGCCTGAACCTTCAAACGTTGAAAGAAGTTTGCGAAACGTTACGCGGCAGTTTTTCTTTTACTGTTTTAGATGAGAAAAATAATTTTTACGTTTGCCGCGGCGACGTTCCGATTTATATTATTCATTTCAAAAAATTAAAATTGTATTTGTATATTTCCACAAGAGATTTATTTGAACAAGCGGCGGCGACGACCGATTTATGGTTCGATTACAAATCGTCGAATTTAGAATTATCCGCCGGTTCGGTCAATCTCGTGCCAACGAACAAAGGGACAATTTTACAAATATCGCCCGATGGAAATTTGGCGCGGGAAACGTTTATTTTTCAAGAAGAAAAAGCGATTCGTCATAATTGGTATATGCACGAAATTACAAAAACCGAAGAATTACAACAACAATTAGCGAATTTGGAAAATGAATGATTTTCCGAATCTTGTTTGCGCAAAAATGATTCAACTGACAAACATTAAAAAGACGTATCAAACTTCAAACGGCTTGCTTTGCGCGGTAGATTCCGTTTCCGTCAATATCAAAGCGGGCGAGGCGTTTGGTTTTATCGGCTTTTCCGGCGCAGGCAAATCCACGTTACTTCGTTGTATTAACTTGCTGGAGAAACCGGATAGCGGTTCGGTCTTTGTGGACGGCGAAGATTTTATGAAACTTCCGAGAAAAGATTTGTTGCGCCGCCGACAAAAAATCGGAATGATTTTTCAACATTATAATCTTTTACAAAACGCAACCGTTTTTAAGAATGTCGCGTTTCCGCTTGAAATTGCGGGCGTTGCGAAATCCGAACGGCGCGACCGCGTTTCGCAAAGTTTAAAAACAGTCGATTTATCCGAAAAAGCGAAAGATTATCCGTCCAAATTGAGCGGCGGTCAGAAACAACGCGTGGCGATAGCGCGGGCGATTGTTACGAATCCAAAAATTTTGTTGTGCGACGAACCGACTTCCGCGTTAGATCCGCAAACAACGCAAAGCATTTTGCGATATTTGAAACTGGTCAATAAAGAATTGGGAATCACGATAGTTCTTGTTACGCATGAAATGGAAGCGGTGCGGACAATTTGCGACCGCGTTTCCGTGATGGAAAAAGGAAAATTGGTGGAAACGTTGGATATGTCGGAAGAAACGTTGTCGCCGCAAACCGAATTAGCAAAATTTTTATTTTCCAACGGAGCGGGAATATAAGAGAACAATGAGTAAAACGATTGAGAAAATTATTGAAGTATTACCGCAGATTGCGACGGCGTTTGGGCAGACTTTTTATATGGGATTTTTCACATTAAGTATTGCCGCTTTCATCGGTATTCCGCTTGGCACTTACTTGTATTTAATTCGTCCGGGTTCGTTGATGCAAAAGCCGAAAGTTTATCTCGTGCTGGACGCGGCGGTAAACATTGTTCGTTCTTTTCCGTTTTTAATATTGCTTGTGGCAATTATTCCGTTCACGCGGTTGATTGTGGGAACGTCGCTGGGAACAACGGCGGTAATTGTTCCCTTGACCATTAGCGCGATACCGGATTTTGCGAGGTTGATTGAACAGACGTTGCTTGAAGTCAATCGCGGCGTGATTGAAATGGCGGAAGCGTCGGGCGCGAATATGTTTCAAATTATCTGGAAAGCGCTTTATCGCGAAGCCCGTTCCGGCATGGTCGGTTCGGCGACGCTGATAAGTATCACTTTTATTTCTTATTCAACGGTCGCCGGACTTGTCGGCGGCGGCGGAATCGGCGATTTCGCCATTCGATACGGATATTACCGTTACAACCCGGAAGTTATGTTTTTTACCGTTATCCTGATCATTCTGCTCGTGCAGACAGTTCAAACGGCAGGAAGGATAATCGCGGTCAAACTTGATAAACGAATTTAATGAAAATCAAACTGCGACAACAAACATTTAACGACAAATTTTAACGAGAGGATTCAAAAATGAAAACGCTCAAAGATTGGAAACGATTCGCCGTTGTTTTGACAATGGTTGCGACGCAATTGACGTTTACCGGCTGTTTGCGTCAATCTCAAGATGCGCAAGACGACAAAATTATTAAATTTGCGTCGTGTCATTTGAAAGCGTATGAAGATACCACAAAGGTTCTTGCGCAGGAAGTTGAAAAACTCGGCTACACGCTGAAATACACGTTTCTTGCGGACAATACGCAACTGAATGAAGCGGTAGAAAGCGGCGAGTATTTCGCAAACTATCATCAACACGCTCCGTACATGAATGAATTTAACGCAGCGCATAAAGGAAATCTTGCCGTTGCGTTTGAAGTATTCACCGACAGAGCGGGTATTTTTTCCAAGAAACGCAAAAGTTTGAACGATTTGCCGGAAGACGCGACGATTACTGTCGCCAATGATCCGGGAAATAATTTCCGCGCGTTTGTTATTCTGGCGGACGCCGGCGTGATTAAATTAAAAGAAGGCGTCGAACTAATCAAAGTTACTCAAAACGACATAACGGAAAATCCGAAAAAATTAAAATTTATCGAAGTCGATTACGCGATGTTGTCTAAAGCGTTGGAAGAAGCGGACGCGGGTTTTCTTTATGCGACTGTTGCGGCGGAAATTGGTTTGGAATTTGGTAAAGACGCTTTAGCGGGCGAGCGAAAAGAATTGCAAGCGCCGGATATTATTGCCGTCCGTAAAGAAAATGTCGGTTCGGAAAAGGCGAATATCCTTGAAAAAGCGTACAAGACCGACGCCGTAAAACAAGCGCTCAAAGACGCTTTCGGCGGAAAAGACGTTTTACTTCCGGCTTGGTGAAAAAATGATTTTGAATCATGATTTTATAAGATTATTGCGTTTGCCGTAATTACTGAAAATTAAAGGTTGTCGTATTTCATCTTATTAAAATCATGGTTCAGATAAATATTAGCAAAAAAAATTTTCAATATCTGAAACAATCAAAGAAATTATTAAAAACATTCTTCACGTTTTGGAAAAACGCCAATACAAAAAATAAAAACAGGTGCGTCTATGATCTATATCAACAAGAAAAAGACTGTTTATAATCCTCAAGAGTTAGAGCAAGCGAAGAAATATCTGCTGGACAATCATATTGATTCGGTTGAAATCGGCTTTGCGGACGTCAACGGCGCGATTATCGGCAAACGTCTTCCAGCGTCGTTTTTGTTGAGAAATATGACGGCGGGAACAAGCGTTTGCCGCGCGCCGTTGACGTGGGATATTCAAAACGAATACTTTTCAACGTCTAAGTTTGCCGGTTTTGAATATGGCGCGTCCGATATGACTTTGAAACCCGATTATTCGACGTTGCGTGAAATTCCTTGGCGAAAAGGAACGGCGTTTGTTCTTGCCGATCTTGATATTGATATTGGAGAACGGATTCAGGTCGCGCCGCGTCAAATTTTGAAAAATGTTTTGTCGCGGCTGGATAAAACGGGATTCACGGCAAAAGTTGGTTCAGAAATTGAATTTTATTTACTCGATGAAAATAAGAAACCGCTTTTCGGCGGCAAAGAAACATATTCTATCGGCAAAGCGGATCAATATAGCGCCATCATCGATCAGATTCAACGAAACTTGGAAGCGTTTCAAATTCCGTTGGAAGCGATTCATACGGAATATGGTCCGGGGCAAATGGAAATTATATTGGAATATTCCGACGCATTGACGAATGCCGATAACACGATTATTGCCCGTAACGCCATTAAAGAAATCGCGCGAAAAAACGGACTTTACGCTTCGTTTATGGCAAGAATCTGGGACGCGGAATCAGGCAGCGGTTATCATTTGCATCAAAGTTTATGGACAAAGGACGGTAAAAACGCTTTTGCCGAAGATCGCCGAGCGCTTGAACAATATGCGGCGGGACTTCTTGCCGGAACGAATGAGTTTATGGCTCTTGTTTGTCCGACGGTTAATTCTTACAAACGGCTTGCCGATATGTCGTTTGCTCCGACGAAAGTCGGTATTGGATACGATAACCGAACGGTTTCAACGCGGCTTGTCGGACAAGGAAACGGCGTTCGCATTGAAAATCGAACTGGAGCCGCCGACGCAAACGCTTATTTTCTCATTGCCGCAAATATTGCCTCCGGTTTATACGGCTTGGAACGTCAACTTTCCGCGCCAAAAATTATTGAAGGAAACGGTTATTTCAATAATGAACTGCCGAATATGCCGCGAACATTAAAAGAAGCCGCCGTTCTTTTTGACCAAAGCGAAAAAGCGATTGAGTATTTCGGCAAGGAATTTGTCGAGATTTTCAGCGAGTTGATTCATTTTGAGATTTCCGTACACGACAAAGTTGTCACGGATTGGGAACGAGAAAGATATTTGGAAAATTCCTGACGCGGAGGTATCGATGACAATATCGCGGGAAATCGTAAAAGACGCATTACGATAGATCAATCATCATGCCGCACGAATAAATTCCAACATTTGATGTTGATCCATCTCTTTGATTGTATCAACTGTTGTTACGACGGATTTCCCGTCGGTAATCAGGCGTATTTTATTTTTCGGGAGTTCCTGACCGGAAGCGTCTAAAACTGAAAGTATTAGTTGATCAACAGATTTGTCGGGCGATGCGTCCGCTTTTAATTTCAAATTCACAAGAGTTGCGTTTTGATTCAACGCTTTTTCAATTTCATCACGCTTTCCTCCAAGAAGACGGTCGTCGGCAATATCCAACAGGATGGAACTTTTGTGATTACGGACGTCTTCAAGCGTTAAATAACCGGTTTTGAATTTTAGTTGCCGAACGTCAACTCCCGGCGCAACCTGATCCAATATGCTTTGCGCGAGACTTAAAAACGCTTTTCGGTCGCCCATCGACATTCCGGCAAGTCCGAGCGCGTCTTCATATTTGATTTCCGGTTTGTAAGTTTTCCCGCCGTCGCCGCCATAAATTGACGTTGTCGTTTTCGTTCCATCGGGAGAAACAAAAGTTCCGGTGAGAAACGAAGTGTCTTGATATTTTCCCGGCATTGACAATCGAAAACCATATTCGTTGACCAACGGTTCTTTTTCAGGAATCTGCATTGCGTCAAGATTAAGCCTGAAGAAAGGAGTTAAAGAATGTTATAAGTCATTACATTGAAAACCTTTCGTGAGTACCTTGCGGGACGCGCCCGCCCGGTAAGGTCTGACCAACCGCCGGAAGCAAGTTTTGCGTGGGGGCGAGTAATCGTCACTGCGAAGCGTAAACAGCCAGTCCGAAAGCCTCAGCATTGAGCTTCGAAAATCTGTTAATGTCAGAGTTTTGCTTGTTGCAGAAAGTGGAACAACATTGCTCGCGTTTTATTAGGTCTGATGCAGCAGTCTGACCGGAGTCTTGGGAATGAGTGCAAACGGACAATTGAGGTCTCACAGGAACTTGGGAGAGCCGGACGCTTCCATGTAAGTCCCGTAGGATATGGGTGAATAATCCGGTCGTATTCTCATATGCGGGAACGCGGCGTGAAGAGAACGCATACACACATGGTATCGCCAAGCGAAGGCAACGAAGTGCGGCGAAATGAATGTTCGGCAGTCATAGC
>JAISZO010000379.1 GCA_031269105.1 Planctomycetaceae bacterium
GTGGATGCGCCGTTGCTTGGCAACGGTTATGTTGGGATTGCGGTTTCCGGCAAGCCTGAAAAGCAGGTTTTTTATGCCGCCCGTAATGATTTTTGGCGAATGAAATCCTTGCACCGTCAAGGTTATCCTGCCATACTCGGAATGATTGAACTCAATATTCCGCAACTTAAAGACGCAACCTATTTTCTTGAACAAAAATTATTCGACGCGACAACGACCGCAAAATTTCAGAAAGAAAATCAAACGGTTACATATAACGCTTACGTCGCTGCAACCAATGATATTTTTGTTGTCGAATTGAAGATGGAAGGCGAAGGAACTCTTGAAGGAAATATCCGTCTTGCCGCGCCGCCGTTGGTTCAGGGGATCGCCGACAAAACAGAAATTAGCGCAACGAAAAATAATATTTCCATTCTTTCGCGCGAGTTTGCCGAATCTGTTGATATTCCAACCAAAGCCGCAATTGCGCTGCGAATTGACGGCAATGAAAACAATAACACGGAAGGAAAATTCGTTTTGTCCGCGAAAAAATCGGTGCGTTTTATCTGTACGTTTTCCGGTAATTTTAAGAGCAAAAATTGTATTGAAACTGTTATTCAAAAAGCGTCGGAATGCAACGATTCGCGTTTGCGTGAACTTGAAACGGCGCATAAAAATTGGTGGCGTAATTATTGGGAGAAGTCGTATATTTCGATTCCTGATGTTGATGTTTCAATTGAGCGTCAATATTATGTTTCGCTTTACGGGATGGGGGCGTGTAGTCGGGACAAGGATTTTCCGCCATCGCTTTTTGGGACGTGGATTACAAAAGAAATTCCGGCATGGAGCGGCGATTATCATCTCAATTACAACCACAACGCCCCGTTTTACGGACTCTATTCGTCAAACCGCATCGAACAATCCGACCCGTATTATGCGCCGTTGCTCGCATTTATTGATCGCGGTCATTATTATTCTGAAGTTGTAACGAAGATTCGCGGCGGTATTCTTTTGCCTGTTGGAATTGGTCCGCTTGGAATTGAGACGACGCGGGCAACTGCGGAGTTGAAAGACGGACAACATGAATCATGGCGGAAATCAGGCAACATCGAAGACGAAGGAATGTTTTGGGGACAAAAAAGTAATGCCGCTTATGCGGTTGTCAATATTTCCATGCAATTTTATCACACTTACGATAAAGAATTCACAAAAAAAGTTTATCCGTTTGTTCGTGATGTTGCGTATTTTTGGGAGCAATATCTGAAGTTTGAAGACAATCGTTATGTTATTTACAACGATTCTATTCACGAAGGTTCTATTGGTTCGGTCAATGCGATTCTTTCGCTTGGTCTTGTTCGTATGGTGATGCAAACGGTGCGGGACATGAGTGTTTTGCTTAATGTTGATGCGGACAAACGTGAAAAATGGACGCACATTCAAACGCATCTTGCCCAATTTCCAACACAGGAACGCGACGGAAAAAACATCTTTCGTCTTACCGAAAAAGGGATGGCGTGGGCAAACAGTAACACGTTGGGCATTCAACATATTTATCCCGCCGGACAAATCGGATTGAACAGCGATGAGAAGTTGCTTGAGATTTCTCGAAACACACTTGCGGCGAAACAACGTTGGATTGATGGCAACGGCAGCAATAGTTTTTTTCCTGCGGCGGTGCGGGTTGGTATTGACGCGGAGATAATTTTGCAACAGTTATCAAAATATTCGCAACACATTTTTCCGAACGGTTTCCAAAAAAACAATCCGCACGGGATTGAAAATTGGAGCACGGTTCCGAACACGATCAATGAAATGCTTTGCATGGGACATCAAGATATTGTGCGTCTTTTCCCAGTTTGGCCGCGCAACAAAAACGCACGGTTCCACCAAATTCGGGTCGAGGGAGCGTTTCTGGTTTCCGCCGAATTGAAAGACGGCGAAGTCGCTGATTTGTCCATTCACAGCGAAGGAAACAGAACGCTAAATTTACTGAATCCGTGGAGCGGTAAAAAAATTAAAGTCGTGGAAAAAAATGCCGATAAAACCGAACGGGTTTATAGCGGAAAACGGGTCCAAATTAGCACAAAACAAAATACAACTTATCAGCTAACGCCAATCTAAAAAAGACAATATATTTGACGATTTTATACCGAGCGATTCACTTCTGATACACTTCCTCTTTCAACCACTTACCAAAACAAAAAAACGAACATGTTCGCCATGAAAACAAGCCGTGTGCTCTTGTGTTTTTTGATGGGCTGCACCGTCGGCGTTTGCTCCGCCGCTGCGCAAACGCTTTCGCAAGAAGTTGTTAGCACTGTCGAAAAAACGCCGGAAAAAACGGTCAATTTGCAAGTGATTCCATTGCCGGCGAAAATTAAACCGCTTGACGGTCAATTCGCCTTGACCGAAAAAACGCAAATTTATTACGACGAATCGTCCGGCAGTCAAGACGCCGCAGTGTTTCTCGCAGATTGGTTGAAATTGCCGACGCCGGTCAAGCAAAATCCGCCGCAATTTCCCAACGGAAGCGTTACATTCGTTTCTCCCGCGAATAATGAAAACTATCCCGAAGGCGGATATAAAATTATTATTTCGCAGGAACACGTCAAAATACTGTCGTCTAATCCCAGCGGTTGGTTTTACGGCGCGCAAACATTGCGTCAAATGTTTTGGGACAAAAAAAC
>JAISZO010000297.1 GCA_031269105.1 Planctomycetaceae bacterium
GTCGCCGAGAGACGTTGATGACTTTTGTTTCATAACTATTAAACCTTGACTAAAAATCAATAATAAAAACTAGTATTATACATAAGGCGTCCCACTTGTCGGTGAGACTTGGCTCTTAATAACTAATTTATGACAAACAAATGCGGCTTTATTGTTTTAGTTGCGCTGTCGATGTTGGCTGAAAGATTTACGCTTTCTTATTCCTGAAAATTTTCGCCTTCTAAAAAAAATCCAAAGGAACTAGAGTATAAAACGAAAATCCAAACATTCCGTTTACAAAACTTTCATCATTTATTTTTTACTTAAATAAACATGTCAAACGATTTTTACAAAATGTTAGAGGTCGGTAAAAACGCGACGGCGGACGAGATTAAGAAATCGTATCGAAAATTGGCTCGCAAATATCATCCTGATCTCAACCCCGACGATCCCAAAGCCAAAGAAAAATTTCAAAAATTGCAGGAAGCTTACGACGTATTAAGCGAACCGGAAAAGCGGAAACAATACGACCAGTTTGGTCCCGGATTCGAGCAAATAGCGGGCGCAGGCGGAGGACATTGGAGCGGTACGCAGGGGCAAAGAAATCCTTTCGGCGGTTTTCAGGGAAATTTTCAAACCGGCGGTCGGGAGTTTGATCTCAACGACATTCTCGGAATGTTCGGCGGCGCGGCGGGAGGAGCGTCGCCGTTTGGAGCGGGCGGCTTCGGAACAACAGGCAGACGGCAACAGCAACGCCGTCGGCAAACGCAGGGAGAAAATATAGAACACGAAATTACGGTTCCATTCAATACCGCAATTATGGGGGGCGATTATGAAATCAGCATTCAGCGTCCCGGCGGTGCGGCGGAGCGCTTAACGGTCAAAATTCCGGCGGGAATCAGCGACGGCAAAAAAATACGGCTGCGAGAACAGGGAAATCCGTCTCCAACGCCCGGCGGAAAAGCGGGCGATTTGATTTTGACGGTACATGTCGCGGCGCATCCGAATTTTGAACGTCGCGGCGAACAACTTTATGTAAAAACGCCGATTACGCTTCAGGAAGCGGCGCTTGGCGCGAAAATAGAAGTTCCGACGCCGAAAGGAATGGTGAGCGTTACCGTTCCCGCCGGTTCCGGCGTCGGCGCCAAATTACGGCTCAAAGGATGCGGTATTCCGAAAACCTCCGGCGTCGCGGGCGACTTGGTTGCGGAATTGACTCTCGTGTTGCCAAAAACTTGGTCGGCGCACGATTTAGAGTTGATTCGTCAACTCGACTCGCCGACGCCTAATCCGCCGCGTAAAAATCTGACATGGTAAAAATTCTCAAACGATAAAAGAATTTTTTAGAGAGAACTCAAAATAGGATTTGGAAAATACGAAACCTGTTTTTATCAATAATAGAATGCGCGGATCAGCACAAATGACAGAAGTAAAGAACGTCGGGATTATCGGATTTGGAATGATTGGCAAGGTTCATGCCTACGGCTATGCAACGCTGCCCTATTATTTGCAGCCGCTTCCGTTTTCGGCGCGAATTACGCATGTCGTGACGGCGCGCGCCGATACCGCGAATATTGCGAAGAACGTAACGGGAGCGGAATTTGCATCCAACGATTTTTGCGACGTCACGGAGAATCCCGATATTGACATTGTGCATATTTGTACTCCCAATGCAATGCACTTGCCGCCGCTTCTCTCTGCAATACGGCATAATAAGCACATTTATTGCGATAAACCGATGGTCGCCAATTTTCAAGAAGCGGAACAAGTGCGATTTGCCGTGAAAAATTATACGGGCGTATCGCAAATGACTTTTCATACAAGATTTTTTCCGGCGGTGCAACGCGCCAAGCAATTGATTGATCGAGGAAAGTTAGGAAGAATTTTGCAGTTTCGCATAATTTATCAAAACTCCAGTAACGCATCCACGCAACCGTTCAAGTGGAAACATGACGTAACCGGCGGAGTTCTCCGAGATTTAGGTTCGCACGCTCTGGACGTCGCCGATCATCTTGTCGGACCAATTGACCGTTTGATTTCAGATACCGTGATTGCTTATCCGCAACGCCGCGATCTGCAAACCGGCAAAATGCGGAGTGTTTTTGTCGAGGACGCGGCGCGAGTCTTCGCGCATCTCAAAAATGGAGGAACAGGAACGATCGACGTAACGAAACTATCGACAGGAACGAATAACGATTTCCGCTTTGAAATTTACGGCGATCAAGGCGCAGTGCGTTTCTCGTTAGAATCGCCGGATATTTTGGAATATTTTGAATCGGGAGCGGCTGACCGTCCGTTTGGAGGAGAAACGGGGTGGTTGCAAATAGGGTGTTATTCGAAATTTGAGCCGCCGGACACGGATTTTCCCGCCGCGAAAAATTCGATAGGATGGACCCGCGCTCATACCGCGTGTCTTGCACATTTTATTCAATGTATTGCCGCCGCCGAGCAAGCGCCTACCGCATTAACCAACGTGAACGACGATCCGCGTTTTCTTCCGCAACATGCCGATTTGATGCAAGGTTACAAAATTGAATGTTTGATGCAAACGATTCTTGATTCCGCTCAACAACAAAAATGGTTGCCGACGTCATTGTAAAAAAGAAAGGATCAAAAAGCGAAAGGTCAATTCTCATAAGTTCAGATTTTATTGAGGGCTTTGATAGTTATAGAAAAAGTCTTGTTTTTTCTGTTATTTTTTCGTTTTGAATGTCGGGAATCCCTTCGTTTTCATCGCGGCGAAAAAGAAGTTTGAAGCGATTCGCTTGAGAAATCATGATCGTCAGGAATCGTCAAACTCTCAATTCCGCCGATATTTCCGTCGCGAGAATATCGGCGTATTTTCGGCGGATTGGTTCGATTTGTTCCGCGATAAATTCATCGACTTGTTCCGGCGCGCGTCCGACATACAAACGCGGTTCTAATTCCGCATCGACGTTGACCGCCGCAAACGCCGGATCGTTTCGCAAACGTTCTATTAAGTCGTTATCGCCGCCTTCCTGTTTGACGATTGTCGCGGCGGCTTGACTGTGTTGACGAATCAACTCGTGCAATTCCTGACGGTCGCCGCCCGCTTCGACGCCCGCCATCAAAATATTTTCCGTCGCCATGAACGGAAGTTCCGCCCGCAAATTCCGCTCGATCACTTTGGGATAAACGACCAAACCTTCGGTCGCGTTTTGAACGAGAATCAGAACCGCGTCGAGAGCCAGGAACGACTGCGGCAAAACCAATCGGCGATTTGCGCTGTCGTCTAACGTTCGCTCGAACCATTGGACAGCAAGCGTCGCGGCGGCGTTGGCGGGCGCAGACATGACAAAACGCGCCAGCGAACATATCCGCTCGCAACGCATCGGATTCCGTTTGTACGCCATTGCGGAAGAGCCGATCTGATGCGTTTCAAACGGTTCTTCCATCTCTTTACGGTGCGCGAGAATCCGCAAATCGGTCGCAAACTTATGCGAGCTTTGCGCTACCGACGACAAAACGTCGATGATCTGCGAATCGAGTTTTCGCGGATAGGTTTGACCGGTAACGGCAAACGCTTCGGCAAAACCAATTTTCTCGCAAACGAGTTTTTCCAGCCGCCGGACTTTTTCGTGATCGCCGTGAAACAATTTGAGAAAACTGGCTTGCGTGCCGGTCGTTCCTTTGATTCCGCGACAACGGATCGTCTCGATTCGGCGTTCCAATTCCGCCAAATCCAGAACAAAATCATACGCCCAAAGACACGCGCGTTTGCCGACCGTCACGGGCTGCGCCGGTTGCAGATGCGTAAATCCAAGACACGGCAAATCCCGATATTTTGCCGCGAATTTTGCCAGCCGGTCAACGACCGCAACAAGCCGCCGCCGAATCAGTTGCATCGCTTCCCGCAATAAAATCGCGTCGGTGTTGTCGGTCACATAACAACTTGTCGCGCCGAGATGAATCACGCCGCGCGCTTTCGGGCAGAGATCGCCGTAAGTATGCACGTGCGCCATGACGTCGTGCCGCAATTTCTTTTCATATTCCGCCGCGACGTCGAAATCAATATCGTCCGTATGAGCGCGAAGTTCGGCGATTTGTTCTTCCGTAATCGGCAAGCCCAATTCCGCTTCCGCCTCCGCCAACGCGACCCAGAGTTTGCGCCAAACGCTGAATTTTCGCCGCGCTCCCCAAAGCCGGCTCATTTCCTGAGAGGCGTAACGGGTAACGAGCGGATTGTCGTAATTTAACGTATCCGTCATAAATTTATCTCAAAAATGGTAATAATTTCAGTTCAATAGGAGTTGATTTGAAACGATCTGCTTTCAAGGCGGGAAAAAACGAACTTCTCGACTGCTATTTTGGCGATTCGGAAGAGAGATTCCTAGCTTTTTTCTAGGACGTCCTCCCTTTTTGGTAGGAAATCGGGACATTAAGAGTAAAAAATCCCCGCCTGTAACATTATTTCTGATTTTCGGAGCGGGGAATTTTCTCTTTCGGGACGCGACGTCGCCGCGAAAAGCCGTCTATTTCTCATCTTTACGTTTCACTTTAGGAAAACGCGATTTCAGATCGGTATAGATTTCTTTCGCGCCGGGAATATCTTGCGCGGCGGCGGCTTTGACGGCGTTGTAAAACACGAGCGCCGCCTGATAGGATTCGCTGCCTGCCGCCATCACCGTGTCGTCGATGTTGTCCGACAGTTGTTTGGCGGCGATATGCAACTTACGCAACCCGGTGGCGTCGGTCATATCCGTGTCAAACTCGTTCATGTTGAGATACGACGGACAGAGCGTCGGATACTGATGGGCGTAATCCTGCGCCTTTTCGACAAAACTGAGCGTCTTGTCGCCCATTTTCGGCAAATCGCGCCGTTCCGCCGGAGTCAGCGGCAACACATACGGGGCGAGCGCCAGATTAGCGGAGTCGATATACGACTGTGCCTGCGCCAGGACTTCGGGCGGAATCGGAACGACATGTTTATTTTCCATTTGGACCTCCTTTTTGAAGCTAAATACTGTAAACATCGGCGTAACGATAGGAAAAATCCCTAAAATTGAATTTTTTTGTTGACCGACGGAACGCTTCATTATAGAATGAATTTTTAAAATTTAAAGAGATTTTATCAAAAATAACGGTTGTGTGTTTTGAGAAATAATATAACATATTAACTCATGTTACGCAGTAGTTTTCTTCCATTAGGAAGGTCCTGGTTTGTCCTCGTTAAGAATTTTTATTGCTGAATTGTTCCTAATCTGGTAAACTACGCGTTCTGGGTAGTACATTGTCCCGAAATTTAAGAACCCCAAAACAGGAGTAAAAATTTTTTATCATGGATGACAGATTGGATTTGTACACGGATTATTTATTGAGCAGTGTTGGTCGTACAACGGCGACCGGTTTATCCCGTTTGCTTGATGGTTATTT
>JAISZO010000310.1 GCA_031269105.1 Planctomycetaceae bacterium
ATTGGGAAAATTAAAAAAAGGACTCCATAGAAAATAAAAAAATTAGACAAAAAAAGGGAATAACCCCAAAAAAAATAAAAAATATAATGCAGGAAATCAAATTATTAGAGATGCCCAAAAGGAATTTCATCATGTTTTCACGGAACAAAATCGACAAATGGAGGCAAATTCTTTCGTCCGACGACGCCTCTTTAGAAGAAAAAGAGAATGCCGCGATTCTTGTCAACACATGGCGGGCGAGTCATCTTCTTCCTTTAAGCGTTTTTGAACGCGAACTTCAACAATTTGTCCGTGAAATCGATCCCGGCTTTGGAATGGTTGCGCAGCGTTTGAAACGAACGCCGACGATTATTCATAAAATCAAGGAGCGAAAAACGATCGATAAGTTGAGCGTCTTGCAGGACGTCGCGGGGCTGCGGGGAATCGTTTCCGACGTCGGTCTTGTCCGCGAGATTGTCGAAAAGTACCAAGCCAAATCGCAAAAATGGGTGCGAATCAAGGATTATATCGCGAATCCAAGATCGTCCGGTTATCGCGGAGTTCATCTTGTTTACCGCACGCCGAAAAATCTTTTTTGGAAATTCAATTAAGAACGAGATTGCAGCATCTTTGGGCGACCGCCGTAGAAACCGTCGATTTCTTTAACCAGGATTCGCTGAAGTCCAGCGCAGGGTCGGAAGATTGGTCTTGCTTTTTTCAGTTGGTCGGCGCGTCGTTTGCTTGTTTCGAGGATTCTCCAGCTCCTGCGCAATTTCAGGGATTACGTTGCGATCAAATTGGCGGAAACGCCGCCGAATCTTTCCCGCGAAAAAGAATACAAAGGCGTTCCCCGGAATTTGCCATCGTTTTTTATTTGGTTTGTGTGTATATTTCAAAAAATATTTTATACTTTAAAATTCGGTTTTTGTTTTTATTGTTTTGAGCATGAAAATTGCGGAAATTTTAATGAAAATTTTTCTGTGTATTTCGTTTATTCCGCGTTCAAAAACAGAAATTTCAAACGTGATGAGTATATTCATCTTCCATCTATCGTTTTACCAAATCTGAACATGAAGTTCCAGTTCGGTATCGGTACGGTCAAGAACCTGATTGCGGATAAGATCAATGAGCCGCAAGACGTCGGCGCTGGTGCATTCCGGTTCGGCGACAATGAAATTCGGATTCCGTTCGTTGACGACGGCGCCGCCGCTTCGCGCGCCTTTTAATCCGGCGCGTTCAATCAATTCGCTCGCCGATTCGCCTCGCGGGTTTTTGAAAATGTGACCGGAACACTGCCCCGTCGGAAACGTCGTTTTGCGTATGATCCAATTTTTTTGCATCCGTTTGGATAATTCCGTCGGGTCTTCTTCGTCCAGTTCAAAGACCGCTTCCAGCAAAATCATTTCCTGCAAATCAAATTCATCAGCGCCAAAAGAAATATCTTTGCTTGTCAGTTCCATGATCTTACCAAAAGGATTGACCAACCGGAGTTTTTGGATTCGTTGGCTGACCGTTCCGCTGCCGGCGCAGGTATTGACGGCAATCGCTCCGCCAACCGTTCCGGGAATGCCGATAAGATTTTCGATACCGGAAAGCCCTGCGTGAACCGCCGACGTAATCACGCGCCCGAATTTCGCGCCGCCGCCCGCAACAATCGCGTTTCCTTCAATGCGAATATCAGTAAAGCAATTCGCGGTCAGACGAAAAACCATGCCGCGCACTCCGGCGTCGGAGACAATAATATTAGAACCGTAACCAAACGTCCGCGTCGGCATTTGAAGTTCGCGGCAACGTTTTAAGAGCGCCGCGAGTTCTTCTTCTAATTTCGGTTCCGCGAAAAATTCCGCAACGCCGCCCAATTGAAACCAAGTGTGCATCGCCAACGGAACTTGACGCCGTATATTTTTCTTAAATTCTGAAAATCGATCCATGTCTGTTTCATCGTTAAAAAATCTTGATTGACAGTTTGAGTCAAGAGATTGATTTTTAAATCTCATACCCTTTCCGTTGTTCGCGTTTTAGCATGGAATTGGCTTCGGGATCGCCGATGATTTCTTCTTTGACGGAATCCCATTGCAATTTCCGACCGCCAAGACGAATCGAAATATTCGTCAAATGACACGCCGAAACCGAACGATGTTCCAATTCCGCCGGAGCAACTGTTGTTTCGCGGCTACGGACGCAATCGAAAAAGTTCTTCATGTGATCGCGGCTCGGCTGGACTTTCCAACCGCTTTCCGGTAACGGATTTTCTTTGAGTTCCTCGACCGGTTTGCCGAATAACCCGCCGCGATTGACAAACACTCTGCCCTTGTCGCCGATAAACATAATTCCATTACGTTTATTGTCGTGAACCTCTTGCGGGCAATCCTTGCCGAACAACCAATCGAATTGTTCTCTGGTTGTTTCCTGATGTCCGGTCGAACCGTGGAACCCCGGCTTTTCCGCAAAAACCGTGTAAAAGAGCAACTCAATATCGTTTGGATATTTCAGTACGGCAAAAAATCTGTCCGGCGTATTGAAACAATCCGGTTTATTTTCGTTCGGAAAAATTCCGCGCCCTTCAATTGATAACGGTCCCGAATCGTCGCAATTCATTCCCCAATGCGCAACGTCAATATGATGGTTGCCCCAATCCGTAACCATTCCTCCGGCATATTCGTACCACCAACGAAAAATCGCGTGTGTTCGTTGCGGAATATACGGATGTGTTGGGGCTTGTCCCTGATACAAATCCCAATCGAGTTCCGCCGGAACTTTGGCGGACGCAAACGGACCGCCCCACGAACTATAATACGGCAATGCAACAAGAACCCGTTTGAGTTTTTCGATACGCCCGTTGCGAACCAGTTCGACCGCCGTTTGAAATTCTTTTCCGCTTCGTTGTTGCGTTCCGGTTTGAAAAACACGTCCGGTTTCTTTAACGGTTTTACAAACGAGTTTGCCTTCGTCAATCGTTAAACTGAACGGTTTTTCACCGTAAACATCTTTTCCGGCGCTCATTGCGTCGATATTAATTTTTGTATGCCAATGATCCGGCGTCGCCTGAATAACAACATTGACGTCCTTATTTTCAAGCAGTTTCCGGTAATCCTGATATACAACCGGTTTATCATTATAAGTATGTTTCAGACGTTCACCGTGCTGGATATCGGCGTCGGCAACCGCAACAATGTCGCCAAAACGTGCCGCATTTTTAGCGTCGCCGCTTCCCATTCCGCCTGCGCCGACAACTCCAATACCAATCCGGTCGTTTGGCGAATCGGCGGCTTTCAAAAACGCGGGGGCGGCAAAACCGGAAACAAGCGTCAACGCAGACGACGACGCTAAAAAACGTCGGCGTGATAATGATAAACGGGACATGATACTCTTTGCTCTCTATTTTTTCTTTTGTTATGGCAATGTTTTTGACGAATGGAACGTCAGTTTGTCAATTGAATATCAGGAAAACATTATACCCGACAAGATTTGAGAAATCATCACCTCAAAAATTTTTTATTGAATTTTTCTCAGGATTTCCAAGAGGAACGAGAAAATACCTTCTATAAAAATAAGGTTTTCTAAAACGGGACAAGAGTTTATAAAAAATTCCGCTAAAATAATTGTTTTATCCATCTTAATCATTATTTTTTGACTTGTGAAATTTTTTTCAAAAAAATTTCAATTTCCCGACAATTCGTATTGACGTTGCGGATTATTTGCACATAATTAAAGATTAATACACTTTACTGAATTGATAAAGTCGCTGTGATTTTTGTCAATTCCGTTTTCAAAAAACAAAAAAATGTAGAAGGGGTTTCGACTCTACCTTAAACGGTCAGGAATTGCACGTATTCCAAAGACTGGAACTTGAGAGTCATGAGAGTTTTGAGTTCGTCGCGATACTTTTCGTTGCTGTTTGCAATGTAATCGTCAATCGCGT
>JAISZO010000329.1 GCA_031269105.1 Planctomycetaceae bacterium
TAAAGTTAGGTGGAGCAGGGAGGTCGTCCTTGACAAAATTTTAGAAAAATCTATTATTCGTATTATAAGGTTTTATGAAACTTTGTAAAGAACGGGGTCGTTAGCGAAATGAGTATAACAATGCCTGACGTTCCTGACCGCTCAAACGAACAATATAAATTTTTTCATAATTTACCCCGAAGTTCCAGCGTCTGATTTTTGTTAAGTCCTTATAGTCCTTCAGGTTCTGAAGATTTTGACTTGGCGAAACTGGCTACAAGATTATTTTGGCGTCTTGAGGGGAGTTATGGTTTTGAGTTATTTTTGCAATATTTCTTGAAATGAGGTTGGCGTTGTTATAACGTCGAAGGCGGTATTTTTATCGTTTGCTTTTGATTCCGTTTCAAATTTGATTTTATTGTTTCGTGATTTTTTGTCGGCAACTTTTTTCGTTGGTTTTGCCGTGGTCACCGGATTGCGATTTGCTCTTGTTTCATCAAGATTTTCATCGCTAAAAAGATAAAGGTGCGAATCACATAAAAACCGTCCATCGCAGGTCCGTCTTGAATGGATTTTATGTTACGTTGAAACGAAAATTGACCGTTCGCAATTGTCGTTTCAAAATGTTTCGCAACATGAGAGTTATTCAAAATCTTATCGACACGAATTCCCATGGACGCATCGGTCGTTCCACAAGTCTTTGTTCAATAAAACGTTGAAGCAGCCAATCCATCGCTGCGTCAAGCAAATCGGCGTTTTCTTTTTTGATATCAATATTGAGTTCGTCGGCGAGCGTCGTGTTGTTTAACATGCTTCGCCAATTGAATGATCGCGCGCGAAAGAAGTTTTGCAATTCCGAAAAGTTGCTGATCGGATTCTCATTGTTCGTCGTACGCTAAATTCAAAGCGAATCCCAATATTCTCGAACCGTAACATATGCTTCTTGCACTGACATTTGTTATGTTACGATTAGAACGCGGCGGCGCTTTCCGAATCAGTCCGGGTTTTTTCAATCAGGAACGCGACGTCGATTTTTGCGCTAATGCTCTCCGCGTTATTTGCGGAGAAAAGTAAGGAAAACGTTTCAAGCCGCGATCCTTTGGATTTCAAATTTTGTTGAAATGTTCTATTAACAATTTTGTTATTTGGTCAAATCGAATTGTACTTGATTAACGCCTTTTTGAATTGCCGTTTTTAATCCGCTCGTTTCGGGATTGACGTATTTAACGGGAATTGTAAATTCTTGTCCGCCCATTCCGGTTGTCGGAGCGTTTTGACCGGGCGCATGTTGCGTTTCCGGCGCCGCTGTTTTGGAAACATTCTTTGGTTCTTTCAATGCGATAATCGCAACCGACGCTTCGCCAATCGGCACGCCGTCGCCTTCTTTGAACGTCGTTACATTGCGAATTTCGCCGTTCTCAATCTGACCGGTTGCTTCCCGCGTTCCCGAAACGGCGAAAATGATTGTTCCCTTTTCTAACGGTTGACCATTGTAAGTTACGGTTCCTTCTATTTTGCCCAATGCCGGTTTATCGCCGCAACCGGAAACAAAGAACAAGAGCGTTAAAACGAATGAAAAAATCAAGATCGAACATCGTTTCATGTTTTTATTCCTTTTGGAAAAATTTTATTTTTTATTTACGTTTTACTTCAAAAATGGGACATATTCCGAGACTTACTTGAAAATTAAAAGTTTAGCAAATGGCAGTTTTAATCACAGAACGGCGTCTTACGCTTGCGAAATCTTTAACTTTCAATGTTGCCTTCCCCGTCAAAATGACGGGGAATTTCAAAACGTCTCATTATTGAAAATTCGATGGAAATGTTACTTTTAATTTTTACAGCGGCGATTGCGATTCGCCGCCATCGCGGGATGCGCCGGCGCGATACGCCGTACCGTCCACCGTTTCCGAAATGAAATGAACGGAACCGTCCGTCATCGCAAAATTGGCTCCGCCTGTGTGCATACTCCGAAAACCGACGTTCCAATCCCAGGTGGTTAAGCCGTCAATTGTCGTAGATCCGGCGCTGTTGGGAAGTTTCTCAATCAGCCATTTGTTCCGCGAGTTAATCGGATGCGCCGTGTCGCCAAAGCATTGCGATCCCCAGTTTTGCCAATGACTCAACGTTCCGATACACTCTCCAAGTAGATAAGTGTTGGAAAGTCCGTCCGAGATTTCTCCGAAAGAAGCCGCCCATCCGCAAACGCCGATCACGCCGCGCGGTTTCGTCAAATTATTTCCCGCCCCTGTGCGTCCTTCTACCGTTTGATTGCCGGACGTTCCCCAGCCAAGTCCGGTAGAATTTCGGTAATCGCCGATATTTGCCGCGTAATCGCATTGAGAAAGCGTCCAGTTGTTGTTGACTTGAATACCGCCGGAAACGCTCCATCCTTCTTCTCCCGTATATTCTTGGGAAAGCGAGTCGGAAGGACAAAGGAAACCGGGATAGATTGTCCGCATGACCTTGTAATTACACTGGACGGAACTGTCGTTCATCATTTGCTCGTGATTCGTTCCCGTCCAGGACGACGGACGGTCGTAAGGTGTTTTTGCCCAGTTAATTTGTGAAAATGTTGCCTGTCCTTCAATGAACGGCGTCATTCTCGGCGCCCAATTCCAACCGGCATTTCCGCGTCCGCCGACCGACGTGTCGCCGCCGCCGTTGCAGTAAGGCAACCGGTTGTTTGCGTCGTGATAGTTGTGCATTGCCAGCGCGATTTGTTTCATGTTGTTGCTGCAACTCATCCGCCTTGCGGCTTCTCTCGCGGCTTGAACCGCAGGTAATAGCAGCGCGATCAAAACTCCGATGATCGCAATTACGACGAGCAATTCGACAAGCGTAAACGCCCGCGATACATGACGCCGCAACGCATGTCGCCATAACGTATGACGTCGCGATACGGAGATTTGGTTGAGACGTTTTCGGACAAGACGTCCGAACAAACTGTTTCTGAATTGGGTAGAAATGTTTCCCAAACAGACAAAACTTTTTCCCAAACAGACGGAAATGTTTTCCAAACGGGCAAAAACGCTCGAACAGGCAGAAATGCGCGCAATTATACAAGCAAAAACGCTCGTAATAACGCGGACAAAAAAGAGCGTTACAGTACGTAAAATACGGCTTATTAGCCATTTTACGCACCCCCCCCCCCCGATACATTCTGCCGAAGTCAAAGAAAATCAAACGCCTCGTTCAACTTTTTCATAGTCGA
>JAISZO010000340.1 GCA_031269105.1 Planctomycetaceae bacterium
TCATTTCCGGCGGCAGCAATTCGAGTTTAAGTTGGAGCGAGAAACGCCGCAAGCGTCGGCGTAGTTCCATCGAACCGGTGATTGGACATTTGAAAAGCGATCATCGTTTGGGGCGATGTTTTTTGAGGGGCTTGGTCGGCGACGGGTAGAATGCGATTGGCAGTGCGTTTGGGTTCAACATGAGAAAGTTATTAAATTTGCTGAAAGAGCGGGGGTTTTCCCGCGCGCTTTATTTTTACAAGGAGTTACTCGTACTTTACAAAGATTTATTTGTACTTTTTTCGATTGATCGCCGCTTGTCATCAACTCGCCGCCCTCGTTACCGCCTTGCCAAACATTACGATCGCCCAAAAAAAATCGTAAAATAAACTCTCTCTTTTTTTCAGGGGCGACTACATAATCAACTCGACATTTTCTTCTGCCGCGTCGCGGTCCTGACGATCCATAAAAATCGAAAGGATTTTTAAGAGCAAATGCAGACCGCCGCGATAACCGGTTATCGGCACGTAAGATTGTCCGATCCGATCGTAAATCGGAAAACCAATCCGCAAAAGCGGAATATCCAAGTCGCGGCAGATATATTTGCAATAAGTGTTGCCCATGATTAAATCGGGTTTATCCGCGAGAATCAGTTGATGGAACAGGAATAAATCCATTTGCAAACCGACTTTAACGATTGTTTTTTCGCCGCAAATTTTGCGAATTTGTTCTGCAAATTTCATTTTTCCCGACGGCGTTCCGGTGAGAACGTGCAGGACTTCCATTCCCGCGTCGCGGCAAAATTGCGTCATGGAAATTAAAATATCCGGGTCGCCCATGAGCGAAACCTTTTTGCCGTACAAATACTGATTCATATCGCACAACACATCGACCAACCGTCCGCGCTCGACGCGAAGCGATTCCGGCACGGAAACGCCGGCGGCTTTTCGCAGCGTATCGACAAAGGCGTCCGTCGTCGTAATTCCTATCGGAACGTCCGCGTTTTGATACGGCGTTTTGCATTGCGTGTCCAGAAGTTTCGCGGCAGGTTCCGCGCCGAACCGACCAATCGCAATCGCGGAATCCGAATCGCCCGACGCTTCAATCCATTCTTTGCGGCAACCGCCTTTCGGATACATGTGAAATTTTCCGTCCATCGGTCCGTTCACGACGTCGGCGACGTCGGGATACATAATGTATTTCACACCCAATTCTTCGGCGATATGTTTGATTTCGCTCATGTCGCTCGGTTCGATAAACGTTGGAATAAGCGTCGTTCTTCCGTTTTTTCTTCCGGTTTTTTTCGCAAAGTATTTGACCATCGCCGCCGCCATATTTGCGTAACCAGTTACATGCGAACCGGTAAACGACGGCGTGTTGGCGTGAATGACAATTTTCCCTTCGGGGATTTTCTTTTCATCATACGCCTTTTTGATAATCTGAACCATATCGTCGCCAATCACTTCCGAAAGGCAGGTCGTGTTAACGGCAATAACGTCCGGGTTGTAAAGCGAAAAAATATTGACAAACGCTTCAATCAAATTCGCTTGACCGCCGAATACGGAAGCTCCCTCCGAGAACGACGAAGTCGTCGCCATAATCGGATCGTTATAATGCCGCGTTAAGGCGCTGCGGTGATAAGCGCAACATCCCTGCGAACCGTGACTGTGCGGCAGACAATTATGAATACCGAGCGCGGCGTACATCGCGCCAATCGGCTGGCAGGTTTTTGCCGGATTGATTGTCAAAGCGTTCCGTTCCGACAATTCCGTCGGCGTATGTCTGAGAAGCATAGAATTTCATCCTCTTTCATTATTATTGTCGTTTTGGAATCAAGTTCACGAACGATAACCGTAAGTTGCCGTTAATTCCGGCGCCGCGTCCCAAGGAGCTTTCGCAAATCGGAATGCGTTACTGTTGAGCAAACGATCGATTTCGCGATAAAAATTGATTGCGCCTTTGAAACCGGCAAACGGTCCCATAGAATCGTAACTATGCAATTGTTTCATCGGAATCCCGTATTTCTGCACGACGTATTTTTCTTTAATTCCCGCGCAGACAAGATCGGGTTGATAATACTCAATCAACTTTTCGAGTTCGTAATGATTGCAGTCGTCGATAACGAGCGCTCCGTTCGGCATTTCCGGCATCATTCCGCGATAATCGCTAAACTTGAATCCCGCCGCTTCCCGCGCCGCCTTGTCTTTTTCCGTGATTCTCGGATCGTACCGCGTTTCATCCGGCGTTACCGAGAGTTCCTCGATATTGCGCGAGTCGGCGTCGACTACGATACTCGGCAGCGCTTTACGTCCTTCGTAATCGTCGCGATGCGCAAATTCATAACCTGCGGCAATCGTCAGCACGCCGATTTCATGCAGCAATTCTTGATAATGATGCGCGCGGGAACCGCCGACAAAAATCATCGCCGTTTTCCCTTCGCATCGCTTGCGGATTTCTTCGCGGACTTTTTCGATTTCTTCCATTTCGTTATCAATGACGTTTTCCGTTCGGTCGATCAACTCCCGATCCTGAAAGAACGCGGCAATTTTACGGAACGATTTCGCCGTCGCGTCCGCGCCGACAAAATTGACCTTAAACCAAGGAATGCCAAACTTCGTTTCCATCATTTCCGCAAGATAGTTAATAGAGCGGTGACACATAACGACGTTCAGATCGGCGGTGTGCGCCGACGCAAATTCTTCATATTCCGAGTTGCCCGAAAATGTCGAATGCAGAACGAGACCGCAGCGCTCGACGATACGTTCGATTTCAAAGGCGTCGCCGCCGATATTGTATTCGCCGAGAATGTTGAGTCGGAATTTTCCTTCTTTCGGTTTTTCGATTTGTCCGACAACGTCGGTGAAAACTTTATTGTTGGCAATATGGTGTCCCGCCGACTGCGAAACGCCTTTGTAACCTTCGCACGAAAATCCGAAAATGTTGACGTCGGGATACTTCGCCTCCGCAGCGCGGGCGACTGCGTGAACGTCGTCGCCGATCAAGCCGACCGGACATGTCGCAAAAATTCCAATCGCTTGCGGATGAAACAAAGCAACCGCTTCGTCGATTGCCGCCATCAGTTTTTTCTCGCCGCCGAACACGATTTCATCTTCCTGAAGATCGGTGGACATGGCGTAAGGCATGTAGTTCGTTGATTCCGACGTTTTGGTCCGCGTTTTATTGCGGCGGGTCAGCCAACTGTAGAAGCTGCAACCGATCGGTCCGTGCGTGATTTGCAAAATATCGCGAGTCGGACCAAGTACCACTCCTTTGCAGCCGGCGTAAGCGCAACCGCGCATCGTCAATATGCCGGGAGCGGTTCGCGTATTTGCCAAAATTTCCGGCGTCGCGTCGTTTTCGCCGACCCTGTTGACGACAATCTGTTTCTTTCGTTTCTTTCCGAGTTTCGGAGAATACGCTTCGATCACGTCTTCGCGGAATTGTTCCGCCGGAATGGATAACTCAATTTCATGGATTGACATTTTGTTCTCTTTTCTGTTAAGGATAGGGATAGAGATTTTTATACGAGGCGGCAGACGATGCGGCTCGTATAAAATTTCACTCGGAATTTTACGAAGGTCGCGCGTCTCGCAATAGTAGCCCGAAGCGTAAGCGACGGTTTAACTTTCGCTTACATTTCGGGACGCCATTGTTCGCTCTCAACTTCCGCTATCCGTCAAGCGTTTCGTCGCCGGATTGTCCGTCGCGGACGCGGAGGGATTCGTTGATCGGTAAGACAAAAATTTTTCCGTCGCCGCTCTTGCCGGTCTTGTTGATTTCAATAATCGTGCGAACAACCTTCTGGACTAATTTGTTGGGAACGATTATGGAAATTTTCCGTTTTGGAATCAAGCGTCCGACAACCGCGAGTTCTTCCATTTTTTCTTCCCAAACCCGCTCCGCCCCTTCGAGACGCAACATATCGACGAATCCTTTCCCGCGTCCCAAGACGTCTTTCACATGCATCGAACTGATTCCGGCGTCGATGAGCGCGCGTTTGGTCTGATTAATTTTTCCAATACGGATGATCGCCATAACTTCTTTCATGTCTCTCCCTCCGCGACTTCTTTCACGCCGGAACTGACCGTGTAAACTTCTTCGACCGGCGAAACAAAAATCTTACCGTCGCCAAACGCGCTTTTGGAACTCCTCGCGACTTCCATAATTTTGCCGACGACAAAATCTTTGTCTTTGTTCGGTACGACCATCAACAACATTTCTTTCGGAATTTCGTCGTAAGTTACGTCGCCGATTTTGATTCCGCGTTGCTTTCCGCGTCCCGCGACGCTGATTTTTGTAACCGCCGGAAACCCTTCCGCCATCAACGCGGCAAGCGCCGCGTCCACCTTTTCAGGACGAATAATTGCGCGTATCATTTGCATAAATAGTCTCTCCAATCAAAATTTCATTTTCAGACGACAGAAAACTAATTCCCTAATCCGCGATTCCAAATTTCATCAATAACTCTTCGAGTTGCGAGATTTCAAGAGGCGCGGGAATGACAAATTTTGCGTTGCGTTCAATCGCTTGAGCAAGTTTGCGGTATTCATCCGCCTGATTGACGGACGCGTCGAAATCAATGACGGTTTTTTTGTTGATTTCCGCCCGCTGCACCATGTTGTCGCGCGGCACGAAGTGAATCATTTGCGTTCCCAGTTTTTCAGCGAGCGCTTCGATCAATTCCGCCTCCCGATCCACTTTGCGGCTGTTGCAAATTAAGCCGCCAAGTCGGACTGTCCCGGCTTCCGCGAATTTTCGGATTCCTTTGCAAATGTTGTTTGCCGCATACATTGCCATCATTTCGCCGGAACAAACGATATAAATCTCTTCCGCTTTTCCGTCGCGAATCGGCATTGCGAATCCTCCGCAAACCACGTCGCCCAGCACGTCGTAAAACGTGTAATCTAATTTGTATTGAGCGTCGAATGCGCCGAGTTGTTCCAACAGGTTGATGGACGTGATGATTCCGCGACCCGCGCAGCCAACGCCCGGTTCCGGTCCGCCGGACTCGACGCACCGCGTTCCTTTAAAACCGACTTTCACAACGTCGTCAAGATCAAGGTCTTCTCCTTCGGTTCGCAACGTGTCCAACACGGTTTTTTGCGCCAGACCGTTCAAAAGAAGACGCGTGGAATCCGCTTTCGGATCGCATCCCACCACCATTATGTTTTTGCCCATTTCGGCAAGTGCGGCAACCGTATTTTGCGTTGTGGTGGACTTCCCGATACCACCTTTTCCGTAAATGGCAACTTTTCTCATATTTTTAATCCTCAACTTTCCTAGAGATATTTCAAGGCGTTCGTCAAATCTCCGAAAACGTTGTTCTCCGTAAAAGCACGGCAAGATAACGTCGGTATTCGGTCGATGAAACCCGCCGCCTCGCGAAAAACATTTCGCATAAAATATGCCAATTCAATTTTTATGGAAAGAAAAAAGAAAGCCGCCGTTTCGGTAGGAAAAACGTTTTAAAATCGACAAAAATGTCAGTGTTTCACGCGGTTTGAGAAAAAATGCCGTTTATGAAAAAAGTTGAGAAAAATTTTTCGGGATTATGAATAAAAATTTCCTACATTTTGGGCGACAAGAAAAACCGAACGACAGGATTGTAGAATTTGAAAAAGAGGAAGTTGCCCGATTTTACGCCATTCAGTCTGTCGAGAGAAATGTGAAATTTTTTGAATTTTCTTGAAAAATTTTCCGAGTCAAAAAATAATTGTTACCAACATTTTTGTTATTCAATAGAAAAACAAAACAAAATTTTCGGAACTTGCTTGTAAAAAATGTTAGATTATAATGATTTGTTGTTTTGAAAACTCTTTTGGCATGGATAAAATTATGGACGATCCTAAAACGACTGTCTTGCTTGGCGGCGTCTTAATTGTTTTGGCTATAGCGAGTTACGTCGTTTGGATTTTGCGAAAACGGCGAGACGTCGGCGTCGATGCGGCTGTTCTCGATACTTTTCGTTCTCGAATCCATGCATGGTGGTTGCTTTTTGGGATGTTGGTCGGCGCTTTTTTGTTCGGGAGAATTGCAACCGTTTTGTTATTCGGACTGATTTCATTTTGGGCGTTGCGGGAATATATCACGCTGACTCCAACCCGTCGCGCCGACAATACCTCGCTTTTTTGGGTTTTTTTTCTTTGCATGCCGTTGCAATTTTTGCTCGTTGCGATTGACCCAATTTGGTTTGAGAAAACGTTTTACGTTCAACCGTATCACATTTTTTCCGTATTTGTGCCGACCTACGTTTTTCTCATTATTCCGGCGGCAATCGCTATTTCCGGCGATTCGCAACATTTTCTCGAAAGAATCGCCAAAATTCAAGTTGGTCTTTTGATTTGTGTTTATAGTTTCAGTTACGCTCCGGCATTGTTGACTCTTGATTTTCCAACGCCGGAACGTCAGGAACCCGTCGGAACCGTAACAAGCGCCTTGGAAGGCGGATTGGGCGATAACGCCGTCGAATCGGCAATCAAAGCCGCAGCACAAACAGTCCATCCGGTTTCCGCCAATGAAAACAACTCTCAATCGGAAACACAATCTCAAATTGAAAATCACCGGCAAATAACTGAACAATCGTCGCAACCTATTGCCGCACAAGAGAATAAGCCGATTCTTCGTTTAACCGGACGACCGCTTCGATTGCTCTTTTTCTTTGTTTTGATTGTTCAAACGGGAGACGTTTTTCAATATTTGTGGTCGCACATTCCGCGCCGTCATATTATTGCTCCAACAATCAATGCGACGCGAACTTGGGAAGGCGTTTTGGGAGGCGCGGCGACCACATCTCTTTTAGCGGCAGCGCTTTGGGGCGTAACGCCTTTTCCCGAATGGTGGCAAGCCGCCGTCGCGGGACTGCTTGTTTCACTGATGGGATTTGCCGGAAATCTCACGATGTCCGCGATCAAACGCGACCGAGGCGTTGAAGATTACGGTACGCTTATCGAAGGTCATAACGGCGTACTTGATCGGATTGATTCCCTTTGTTTCGCCGCGCCGGTTTTTTATCATTTTGTCTTGTTTTGTTTGCACGCTTATTAAAATAGGATTCTGACATTTTTCGTAAACTATTCGAGCGTCCGTCGGCATTGACGGGGATTTTTTTGACTTTTCTTTTTCGCGTTATCATTTCATAGATATTTTTGTGAAATTCGGTAAAAGATACGGATTGTTGAAAAAACGATTTTTTGGTATATTACACCGTAATTAGAAAATTTTCATTTCCACTGGAGGACGAAACATTTTCTTTTGATTTGTAACATTTTCTAACAATGTGTGTTTTTATTAAAAAACGCTAGATTTTATTCATAAAAATCCGATGAAGTGCCAAAAGTGCGAAAAATTTGCGACGTTTCATATCACTGAATTGACAAGCGGTAAGCCGGTTGAGTTTCATTTTTGCGAAGAACACGCTCGCGAGTATTTGAGCGAATCCTCCGACCAAAACGAGGCGGCGACAACATTGGCGGAATCTCTTGCCCAAAATGCCGCGCTGAATCATGCGGTGGAAAATTTACACGAAATTGATCAGCAAGTTTGCCCAGTTTGCGGAATTAGTTTTTTTGAATTTCGTAGCAAAGGACGGCTCGGTTGTCCATTTGATTACACTTGTTTCAATGAACAACTTGGAATGTTGGTGGAAAATATCCATGGCGAACGACGTCATATCGGCAAAATTCCAAATTCTTTTAATAAAGGACAGGATCGCAGAACGCATTTAATTAAATTGCGGCGCGAGTTGGACGAAGCCATTGCTATCGAAGATTATGAAAATGCTAAAACCCTACGCGACCAAATTCGAGAAATTGAAGGAAATAATCTTCCTTAATTTTTTGGAGATCAATCGTTACAACAAATACCAATGATTTAAATTTCGTCGTAAAATTACAAAAATTAAAATTTATTAAAAATGTCGAAAAGGAATTCGGCACAATCAGAAACGCTTTTAGCGAAATTGCTCGGACGCTGGGCGGTATTTTGTACAAAATATCCGGCGCCGATTCTCGTAGGATGTCTTTTTGTTACGCTCGCGGGATTCTTTCTCTGTTGGCGGACGTGGTTTCCTTATACGCCGTTTCTTTCCCAGTTGCCCCAAAACCATACAGAAAAAGAAAAATGGGAAAATTTAAGTCGCCAACTTCAATTTGATTCTGAAATTATGATTCGCGTAACGGCGAAAAATTCTGCAACGTCGCAGCAAACGCTTGCTCAGGTCATTGAAACGTTGCGACAAAAACTTATTGCGGAGAAAAAATTTTTTAGCGATATTTTAACCAGCGGCGATTTGCAAAATAACAATGCTCGCGATTTGACCGCGCTCTCGCCAGACGCTTTATTGACGTTATATTATGAATCGCTCGACGCCAAACAGATAACGGACGGTCAATGGGCTTTGCTGGAAGCCGCCAATTATGCCGATTGGTTGCGCCGACGATTGCAACAATCGCAAAATTTTCTTATACAAAATTCTCCGCAAACGTTGCCAACGCAAACAACGTTAGAATATCGTCAAATATTTTTGCAAAATCAACGTCTGATGAAATCGGCGTCGCGATTTGTCGAAGGATTACGGAATGTTTTCGCTGCGCCGCAACAGCCCGCCGAGAAAACGAACATTTCGCTTTGTCAACTCAATCCCGACGAATGGTTGAGCGTTGCAAGCAATTTTTCATTTTCTTCAAAAACGCCGCAACAAAATCCGCCGCAATCATTAACCGGTATGATATGGCTTCGCGTTTCCGGTCAGGAAAACAATCAAAGACCGATTCCTCCGGCAAAAAATCATATCGCATTTTCAAATCAAGACGCGGCGCTCTGTAATAATGCAATACGCGAACTGGAACAAATCGCCGCCGACGTCTCGCAAACGTTTTCTACGGTCGAAATTCAATTGATCGGCGTTCCTATCGACCAGCGCCGACAGCAATTATTATTTTCGGGACGTTCTATGACCGTTTGTTTATTCGGCATGGCGGGAATTTTATTATTGTTTTTCTTCGCGGGATTGGGACGACTTTTGGCGTATTTGACAATTCCGGCAACGACGCTTTGTTCGTTGGGAATCTATTTGTTGATCAACGCTGTTTGTTTCGGAAGCATTACGCCACCGATGATTTTTATCGGAATCGCCGTTTTACTTTTCGGAATTTGTACCGGCGTCGTATTGACCATAACGTATTTCAATTCATTAACGCATTGTTCTAAAACATCGGAAGCCGTTGTTTATGTTTTTCGTACTATCGGTAAATCGGTTTTAAGCGGCGGAATGATTTCATTGCTTGCTTTTTTCTCCGGTATCGTTTATCTTCAACAATTCCCAACGCTTGAACCGGTCGCAAAACGTATGACCGAACAAATTGCTCAAACAGAATTACGCATTTCATTTTTTCAATCGTTGACCGGAATTTCCCAATCGTTATTTTTATTGAGCGTTGCAGTAACCGCGACTCTTATTGGAATTTTTGTCGCGTTTCCCGCGTTGCTTCAAACGCTTGAATCCCTACGGGAAACTTCAACGCAATCGCCAAATGTTGCGACGAAACCGTTTACGATTGTCAAAAAGATTCCGATGATTTCGTTTCCGTTGAATTTGATTTCGACGACGCTTTTTGTCGGCGTCGTTTGTTATTTTGCGTTTTATCCGCAACATCCGACCGATCCGTTGGAAAACGCTTTCGCTCAACGATCCGATGCGTTACCGATTCTTGTTTTGCAAGAACAGTATTGCGAACCGACGCCGCAAAACTCGCCGAATATGTTGATTTGTCATCCGTTTTTTATTCTAGGACGCGGTCCTGAGGAAAAAATACGCAAATTAGAACAAATTGCCGCCGTTCTGAACGCCGCCGCAATATCGCCGGAAATTCCGCTCTCGGACAAAAAGACGCTGGAACAATCGCTTGGACAATTGTCTTATTTTCTGACGGAACGTCTGGCAATGCTGCAAAATAAACGAATTTTGTTTTTGGAAAATCAATATTTACAATACGAAATTTCGCTTTGTCGTAAAGTTTGCGCGGAATTGAACGCGATTCAACAACAAATATGTCGGTTTTCATCGGAAGAATATTTTCAACATATTCATACGTATCAAACGTTTGCAACAAACGATTTAATCTTGCAGCAAAAACGTTTATTGACCGCGATACAAACGTGTCGGGAAAAGAAAAAGGAATTGCGGAAACTTGTATCGCGGCGTTTTCTTGACGCCGAACAACGTCCGATTTATTGGGCGTTTCCAATGGATAACCGTTTCAACTCAACGCTCTTATTTCGACAATTTCAAGAACAGGTAAATCGACGCGTTACGACGCCGGAAGATTGTTCAATACAAACGACGGGACTTCCGCTTCTTGCAAGAGAAGAACGTCATTTTTTTCAAAATCAACTTGTCGCAGCCGTATCCGTTTTGTTGATTGTCGCGTTCTTGTCGATCCTGTTTGTTTTTCGCTCGTTGAAAATTGCCGGCGTCGCCGCGTTGATTACGGCGACCGGATTAGCTTTTTATCGCGGATTGATTGGTTTGATTGGATTTCCCGCCGGAATTATCGCCGTTTTTCCGATAGCGTTTTTTCCGTTATTATTACCGACATTTCTTGGCGTGTTTTTTCAACAGAAAATATCCCGCGAACAATTGCGGACGAATACGAGTATGTTGCTCGTTTGTTTCGGCGTTGGAATTGCAACGACCGGGCAATTTCTTTTTGCGGAAGAAAAAACGCTTTTTGCCGCAGGACGAGTTTTAACGCTTGGCTGGATCGGATTGATACTTCCCTTGTTGGTCAATATGATTTGTTTTGTGAAAACGGAAAAAACGCAATCGTTGCGAAAAATCGCTCGTCGTCATTCGCTTCTTGCTTTGATTTCAAAACATTCGTCGCATTCGTCCGCAACGACGAACCGCTCGCCGGTTTCGTCGCCGCATACGCAATTTACGGAACAATCGAATCCGCAGAAACTCCGCGAACCGCAAAGACTTTCGCGAGAACAACCGGCAAGTCTTGCAACGCGCGACCAGCTTCAGTTTTATCGGGAACGTATTGCCGCAACTCAAATTTTTGAAAAACCGTTTGTCGAACAACAAGCCGCCGCGCAAGATCGCAACGAAAAACAAACCGCGCCCGTTTTGCAAAATCCGGCAAATACGGAAATTATCGACGTTCCGTCGTTTCCGAGCGTTTGGAGCATAGGAAGCAAACAACGAACGCCGCGAACTATCGTGACAGAAAATACGGCGAAAGACGTTTCAAAAATAGAATTGGCGGTCTCATGCGGTTCGTTGTTCCGAAATAAAAACAACGCCAATCGTATCAATAAAATCCCGTTGAAAAACAATACGGCAAATCGTTCTTTTAATACGGCGACGTCGGAAGAGAGAGAAGAATCGCCGGTCATTTTGCCGATCCTTGCGTCCCAAGAACGGGAAAATAAGTCTCGCAAGAATATTGCGGAATTTCAAAATTCGGCAATAAAACCAAAAATTCGGGCAAAAATGTAATCGCTTTATCGACAATTATTTTTTTGCCGCGAATGAATTGGAACAAGTGAAAAGTTTTCCGATTCTTGCTTTGTCGTTTGGAATAACGATTGCGCAACTTTTCGCGATTCGTTTTTAATTTCTCGCTTGTCTTATTTTTATTCCGCCGTATTCGGTACGATTTTATGAAAATACTTTGCGCATTCGGCAATTTCGTTGACGTTGTCTTCCCATTTGTACTCGTATTCAATAATGACCGGACCTTGGACTTTTTGTTCGACAAGTTCGCAAAGGATCGCTTCAACCGGTATTTTTCCGGTTCCCCAAATCACGTCGCGTAAATCTTTTTTTTCGCCGTCCGGCGTATTGACGTCGTTCAAATCTTTTAAGTGGATACTGAAAATCCGTCCTTTTAAGTCTTTCACGACCGTCAACGGATCAATTCCGCTTCGCGCAAAATGACCGACGTCGGGGCAAAATCCAAGCCATGACGAACAGCCGTCCAACCGCGTCAGCGTTTCTTTGTAATTCCAATAACGGTTCGGTTTGGCGTGATTGTGCAAAGCAAAACGGATTTTATATTCTTCCGCCAGTTTAGAGACTTCAGTCAAACGTTCAAAATCCGGTTCTCCCTGCATGACGCTCAAACCGAGTTCCGCCGCGAAATCAAATTCCTGCCGCGTTCCCTTGTTTCCGCCAACGCTGATTGCTTTCACCTGATTTTCTTCCGCAACCGCCAAAAACCATTTTCGTTCTTCGGCGGTCATTGCAACGGCGCGCTTGTTTTCTCCTCGAATGCGAATCCCGCCGGCAATTTCGACAAATTTTACGCCGGCTTGCTTTGTCTTACGGATTCCTTCGTCAATGTCAAACAACCGAAACGACCATGTTTGAACGGTCAATTTCAAATCCGCTTTTTTCGCTTGCGCCGGATTTTCTTCCGCAAAAATTAAAATTTGCGAAAAAGGATTCGCAAACGCCGTTGCTCCCGCGCCAAGCGAGGAAAATTTCAAAAAGTTTCTTCTATTCATCGGACGTTCCTTACGAGAAATCATGTTATTGATTGTTTGTATAACTCACGCAAACGGATTATAAATACCGGGAATTGCAACGGCGTGTTCATACGTTCCGTCGGGACCGGGAGTTACGGGCGTTTCGGTTTCGAATGTTAGTTCTTTACCGTAAGGAAATAACGCGGAACCTTTTTCGACCGCTTCGTCCCATGCGATTTCTTTACCGCTGTAAGTCGCCATGCGTCCCATTACCGCCGTCATGCTGGAGGTTGCGGAATGCCAGCCGTCGTGCAAGTATTTTCCATTACGGATCGCGTCCGCCTGATGAATATGTTCCTCGACATAAGCGTTTTTATTTTGATTTTTCGGAAAATCCCAACGCTCTCCGTTATCCGGTTTAAGCCAGCATGATTCGCCGCGTCCTTTCGTTCCTTCGACTTTTTCGGTTACGCTGTTCCAGCAACCGTTAATCTGACGGCATTGACTGTGCATAATTGCGCCGTCGGTAAATTGAAATTCGACATAATGATGATCAAACACGTTTCCGCATTCGTTGTACGGAAGAATCGGCGTTTTTCGCCATTGCCGCCCGCCCATGCCGTAACATTTGACCGGATGAGCCAAACGGTCGCCTTTTCCGTGAATCCAATTGCCGACGTCGATATTATGACAATGCTGTTCAATAATATTGTCGCCGCTGAGCCAATTGAAGAAATACCAATCGCGCACCTGAAAACTCATTTCCGATTCCGTTTTGCCGCGCACGCCGCGAATCCAAACTTGACCGCCGTTCCAATAAACGCGGGTCGAGCGGACTTCGCCGATTTCGCCGTCTTGAATCCGTTTGATCCATTCCAGATAACTCGGTTGATGACGACGTTGATAACCGGCGCATACGGTAAGTTTTTTATCTTCCGCAATTTGATTTGCCGCCATACAAATTTTATAACCGGGCGCGTCAACGCTGAACGGTTTTTCCACAAAGACGTGTTTTCCTTTTTCGACGGCGTAAGCGTAATGCACCGGATGAAATCCCGGCGGCGACGCGACGAGAACCTGATCGCACGATTCAACGGCATGTTTATAACCATCGAATCCAGTAAAAAAATAATCGTCGTCAAGAGCGAGCTTGTCTTTAAATTCGTCTTGCGACCGTAAAAGTTTTGCGGCGGCTTGAATCGGTTTTTCCGCAACGTCGGCAAGCGCGACAAGTTTCACGTTGTCGCCGACCTTGAAACGGTCTTGCAAACTCCCCAAGCCGCGCCGACCGCAGCCGATCAGCGCAATTTTAATCGTATCGGAACCGGCGGCATGCGCACTTCGCGCAATACCGACGCTTCCAACCGCGACAAGCCCCAGCGAACCGGCGGCGGTCGTTTTAAGAAAATCCCGCCGCGTGGATTTTAAAACGTTTGTTGTTTTTTGAGAATCGGACATGTTGTTCTTCTCTTTATTGATTGGTTTGGAAACAAATTGTTAGGGCGTATAACCAAAACGCTCTAACGTTTACTTTTTATTTTTAATGGACGTCGCAAATTTCAACAGCGCGACGTAACGAGTTCATGCCGTTTTTCGGCGAAAATTCATGGGCAAGGTAGCCGGTGAAGCCGGTTTTGAGAATCGCCTGGATTACGGCGGGATAATAAATTTCCTGCGTTTCGTCAATGTCGCGGCGTCCCGGATTTCCCGCCGTGTGATAGTGACCAATCGCGTCGTGGTATTTATTGATATTGTTAATCAAATCTCCTTCGGAACGCTGCAAATGATAAATGTCGTAAAGGAGCTTCACCCGCTCGCTTCCGATACGGTGACATAATTCCGCTCCCCACGACGTTTTATCGGCTTGATAATCTTTGTGGTCTTTTCCGTTGAGTAATTCCATACAAAGCGTGACGCCGTGTTTTTCGGCAAGCGGAACAATTCGTTGAATCCCTTTGACGCAATTTTCCAATCCTTCTTCATCACTGATTCCGTTGCGGTTGCCTGAAAAGAAAATCAAATTCGGAACTTTCTTTTCGGCGGCAACCGGAATCCATTTGCCGTAAATTTCCGTCAGCAAATCATGATTTTCAGGATTGTTGAACCCTTTCGGAATCCCGCCGTGACCGGGGGCGCGTCCCATCGTAACAACAAGATCGTTTTCTCGCATAATATCCCACTCGGTCGGATCAAGAAGATCAATCCCGTAAAGCCCGATCCGCTTACAAACGGCAATCGCTTTTTCTATGCCGAGTTGATTGACGATAAACCGCGCCGACGCTTGTTTCAACGATCCTTTGGGAACGTATTCTTCCAACGTTTCCAAGAGATCGGGATTGTTCTGATTTTGTTGCGCCCGTAAGGGAACGCTGAACGCGCTCGCGGTCAGAAACGCCGTCGTATTTCCTAAAAACCGACGACGTGAAAATTTGATTGACATAATCTTTCTCCTGAAAATTATTAAATTTGTAACCTATTCCCCAAAGTCATTGGAACATGTTCCCAAATTGCCGGAACATTCCGCCAAACCTTTCAGACGTTTCATGACAACGTTTCCAATTCGCGTTGTTTCGCTTTAACGCCCCGCGCAATCATTTCGTCGCGCGCTTCTTTCCAAAATTCACGGACTTTCGGATCGGCGTTAGGATTGTCCTGAAAAACGGCGCGGATAAAAGCGTCCGTCATTTCACGCGCAAGTTCCGGCGTAACAACGTCTTCGCCGAGACAAAGGCAATTTGCGCCGTTGACAACGCGGCTTAAAACCGCCGTTTTTACGGATTCGCACGCGCAACCGAGAACGCCGGCAAATTTATTCACGCTGATCGACGCGCCGGTTCCGCTGCCGCAAATGTTGATCGCAAGTTCCGCCTCGCCGTTTTGCAATGCGTAAGCGACCCGCTCGCCGACGGACGTATATTTGATAAAACGATCCGTCGCGTAACAACCAACGTCAATCGCGTCATGCCCTTGTTGAAGCAAATGCGATTTGAGCGTTTCCTTGAGTTGAAATCCCTTTACCGGAGCGGCAATGACAATTTTCATGAGAATCTTCTTTCTTCCAATGGCGAGATTCCAGCGTTTGTTTGAAAAACGGGTCTTTGGAATCTGAAACCTGCAATCTCAATTTTTAACGTAACAGTTCTTGTCCTTTGGTTTCGCGGGCGAAATAAAGGACAAACGGTCCCAGTAAATACAAAAAACTTAAATAAACGACGGCGTCCGCCAACGAAATTCCCCGCGTTTGAATCCAACCGGTCAGAATTAAAACCGGCGCCGCAAGCAGCCGACCGGCGTTAAAACAAAAGCCGGTTCCCGTTCCTCGCACCCGCGTCGGATACAATTCCGGGAAATACACGGCGTATCCGGCGTGCATTCCGGCGGTGAGAAATCCAAAAACGGGAAGCGCCGCCAACAACGGCGTTACGCCGCGAATCCCTTGAAAAACGATGATCGTAATCGCAAATCCGCCAAGATGAAAAATCAAGAACGCGGCGCGCCGTCCGATTTTTTGCGAAAGCGTTCCGAAATAAACTTGTCCGATTCCAAGCCCAACCGTCAAAAGCGCCATACCGAGCATTTCCCAACGTTTCAATTCGTCTTGGCGTTCGTCAAGACGCGCTTGGATTGCGGCTTGTCCGTCTTTGGCGCTTTGATCGTATTTTTGCGGATTTTCGTCAATTATTTTTATGATCGTTTGTCGTTTTACCTCCGCGAGCAGAGCGTCTTTACCGAACACATGGACGCCCCAAAACGTCGCCATTCCGATAGCCGCCAAAGAAACGCCGATGATCGTGGGACGAAGTAACTCGCCGCGAAAAAGATCGGTCAAAACTCCGGTCTTTTGCGCCGCGTTGGTTTTGGCAAGTTCTTTCGCTTGTTTCCAACTTTCCGGTTCGCGAATATAAAGCCGTACAAACAACGCGAGCAGCGCGGGAAACAGTCCGATTGTAAAACCAAAGCGCCAAGGAAGCGACGCCGGATCGACATACGGATTCGTCCAACTCATAGCGGGACTTTTGCACCACGCGATAAACGCCGGATTGCCGATTAAAAACGCTCCCACCGCCGCGGCGAACAACGTTCCTAACGTTCCCGACGCGTGAAAAATGCTGCTTGCTTGAGCGCGCGCTTTGTTGGGAAAAACTTCCGCGACAAATGCGCTGGCAATCGCCCATTCGCCGCCGACTCCCAACGCGACAAAAAAACGCATCGCGGCAAGTTGCCGCCAGTCCTGCGAAAACGCCGACGTCCATGTGAAAAACGAATACGTTAAAATCGTAAACGCCATTGTCCGTTTTCGTCCGATTTTGTCGCTGAGAACGCCGAATACGACGCCGCCTAACGCGCCGCCCGCTAAAAACAAGCTAAACGTAACGCTTTTATAAAGCGGAATGGCGTCGCGATCGGCGGAATCGACTAATGAAGGCATCGCTTCGTTCATACTGGAAACGAAAATTTGTCCTTCAAAAATATCAAACAACCAACCGGTCAACGCAATCAACAACACGGTCCATTGATACCGCGTGATTCCTACGTACCAGCGTTCTTGGGTTGGAGACATGAGTTTCGCTTTCTTGACAATTTCTTTTTTGAAACGTCAATAATGTTTACAAATTCGTTTGGCGTTTCGAGATAGGCGACCGGCAACCGTGCGCCGAACAATCGCCTACCTTGCTAATTCGCGGCAGGATTGTTTGATATGTTCCGTACCGAAACCGTGTTTTTCAAATAAATATTCTTCGGTAGCAATTTCGCCGAAACGGTCGGGAACGCCAAGCCGCTTGACGCGAACCGGATAACGTTCCGAAAGCGTTTCGCAAACGGCGCCGCCCAATCCGCCGATAATGTTTTGATTTTCGACCGTCGCCGCCGCGTTGGTTTTGCGGACGGATTCAATCAAATCGTCTTCGGGAAACGGTTTGATACTCGGACAATGCAACAGGTCGACGCCGATTCCTTCTTTCGCTAATTCGTCGGCGGCTTTCAACGCGAAATGCGTCATGTAACCGGAGGAAACAAGCGTAACATGATTTCCATCGCGCAATTTTCTCGCTTTGCCCGGTTGAAATTGATAGCTTTCGTCAAAAACTGCCGGAAGTTGTTGGCGAAGAAGCTGCATATACATTCCGCCGTAATTTTCCGCCATGTAATGCAAAACGCTCCGCGTTTCGTAAGCGTCGCACGGAGTAAAAACCTGCATGTTCGGCATGGCGCGCATGATCGCAATATCTTGAAAACACATGTGCGTTCCGCCGTTAGCGCCTTGCGTAATGCCGGGACCCGTTCCAATAATTTTGACGTTGTTATTCGCGTAAGCGACGCTGATAGTAATTTGATCATAAACCCGCCGCGTTGCAAAACAGCAAAACGTCGCGCAAAACGGAATTTTGCCATCCGCCGTTAATCCCGCGGCAACGCCGATCATATTCGCTTCCGCAACGCCGATATTGATAAAATTCTTCGGATGTTCGTTTAACACAATCGGATTCGTCCCGGACGCTTTACTCAAATCCGCTTCGAGACAAAACACATTCGGATTTTTTTCAATCAACTCGTTCATGACTTGTCCGTAAACAAATCGGATTTCTTGTTCGTATAAATTTTTTAAGTTCATAATACGTTATTGTTTTAATGAGGTAGGCGATGTTTCGCCGAAACGTCGCGTCGGCAACAGCCGACAGGAATGGTGAAATGTCAAAACATATTCCAAATTTAATACGGCAACGGAAACGCACCATCCGGCAGCGCGGCGAGATGTTGTTCGTGCGTTTTTTTATCAGGGATTTTGATGTTATGACTTCCGGCTGTATTTTCAATAATTTTATTGCCATAAGCTTTAATCGTATGCGCGATAATCATTGTCGGCTTGCCGTTACGAAGCGATTTTGCGTGAAGAAACGTGCGGCGAATATCGTTTTGATCGTGTCCAAACATTTCCAAAACGTTCCAGCCAAACGCCCGCCACTTGTCCGTAAGCGGTTCCAAGTCGAGAATGTCCGTCGTGAAACCGTCAATTTGCAGCTTGTTGTAATCTGTCACAGCGATAAGATTATCGAGTTTCTGATGCGGCGCGAATAGAGCGGCTTCCCAATTTTGTCCTTCATTCGTTTCGCCGTCGCCGATAATGCAAAACACATTGTTCGTGCGTCCGTCTTTTTTTGCCGCTAACGCCATACCGCTTGCGGCGGAAAGTCCTTGCCCCAGCGAACCGGTTGTCATATCGATTCCGGGAACCGTTCGCGCGTCGGCGTGGCTGGGAAGTTTCGTACCGTCGGCGTTGAGCGTTCCGAGTTGGCTTTTCGGGAAAAAACCGCGATACGCCAATACCGCGTATAAAATCGGCGCGGCGTGTCCTTTGGAAAGAACCAATCGGTCGCGTTCCGTCCATTGAGGATTGTTCGGATCGATTTTCATCACGCGGTAATAAAGCGTCAGAAGAATCTCGACCAGCGAAAGCGCGCCGCCAAGATGACCGGAACCGCTACGGCAAATCATGTCGGTCACGACGTAACGCAATTCTGCGGCAAGTTGTTCAAATTCGTTTTCTTGAAGCGACGTCATTGTTTTATCTTTTTTATTCAAATGGGTTACGATTGTATTTTTGTCTCGATTCATTGTTCGTCGAATTTCGCGTAAATTTTTCTTAAATCATTTTCCGTCACCGGACGCGGATTATTGTTCATGAGCGGATGAAAACTTTCGCGAATCAACGTTTCCGCAAGCGAGGAATCAATACCGGCTTCCCGCCACGTGCATGGCAAGCCGCCGCGCCGTTTCAACGAAGCGATTGTTTGAATCATCGTTTCGATTTCGTCAAATCCGCAGTGTTTTGCAAATTCTTCCATACGTCCGTTCATTGCCGGCGCGTTGAATCGTATCGCTTCTTCCATCGTAAACGCGCAAGCCGCGCCGTGCGAAAGATGCAAACGATTCGACAACGGAAACGAACAAGCGTGAATCATCGCGTTTTTCGGCAAATGAAACGCGATTCCCGCCGTTAACGCGGCGTAAGACAACGCTTCCCGCCCAATTGCGGATTTGGGATTGTCGTACACTTCGGATAAATGCGCGAAAATAATTCGCGCAGCTTCTTTCGCTAACGCGTCGCAAATCGGTTGACGTTGTTTCGACCAATATCCTTCGATAGCGTGACTTAACGCATCCAACGCCGTCGCCGCCGTCGCGTAAATCGGCAGGGAAAACGTCAACGCCGGATCGACCGCCGCGCAAACCGGATAAAAAAACGGCGACGACATAGGACTTTTGAAATTTTTTTCTTCGTCGTCTAACACGGCAATCGACGTTACTTCGGCGCCGGTTCCCGCAGTTGTCGGAACTGCAACCACCGGAATCGGTTTTTGCGAAAATTGTTTTCCTTCGGAATGATAAGCGCGAATACTCGCGTCCGTTGTTACCGCAAGATTTGCCGCCGCTTTTGCCGTATCCATCGAACTTCCGCCGCCGATCGCAAGAACGGTTTCGGCTTGACTTTCCCGCAATAATTGCGCAAATTCATCGACATTCACCGTCGTCGGATTCGGACGCACTTTATCGAACAAAACCGCCGGCGCCGTTTTTTCAATCAAACGCCGAATTTCAGGAATATTGCAAACAACGGAATCGGAGACGATTGCAACGCGCCGTCCGCGAATTTCCGGTAATTCCGAAAGCGACGCGGCGACGTTCAAACCAAAATGAATTTTTGTCGGAAGATGAAATGTCCACATGATATTTTTCTAATAATAACTCGACTATTTTCTTTCCTCTTTGCAACGGACGTCGTTTTGTTGATAAATAAGGCGAACATAAAGTTCATTGAAACAATGAAAAAACGTCGCTGAAAATTCCGCTCAATAAATTACAACTCGATTCGTCTTTTTTGCCGCGACGATTTTTGCACGGCTTGCGACAAGCGGACGGCGAAACGTCCTTCAATTCCCGTGCAATGAATCGGCGATTCTCCGCGAATCATTTTTGCCATTCGGAGAATCTGTTCTTCCAACTCGAACAATTCGCCGGGCGTATTTTCTATCGGAATGTCTTGCACAATATGACCGTCGAACGCTTTGAGAAAAAATTCAGGATTTCGCGTCCGATCCAACGCGCCGCTCCATTTTCCCCAAAGCGTTCCTTCTTCGCCGACAATTTTGACCGTTTGATGATGTTCAAACGCTCCGGTTGTTTGCGCGACAATTGCAAACGATCCGTCGGAAAACTCAATCTGCGCACCGACATTTTCATACAATCGTTGTTCGGGATTCATCGCGTTGGAAACGGCTGTCACTGAAATCGGCGATGAAAAACGCTCGAAATACCAACTCGCTAAATCCAAAAAATGAATCGGCTCTTCCAATATCCAATCGCCGACGCGCCGCGAATCGTATCGCCAACCGTCAACGCCCCGACGAAACGGATTGCGCGACAATTCAATCAGCGAGTAACGCGGACGTCCAATAAATTCCGCGTCAATTTTCTCTTTGATTTTTCCCCACAACGACGAAAGACGAAACTGATGTCCCACCGCAAGCGTCCGCTTTCGTTCCGACGACAATCGAATTAAATCGTCGCATTCTTCCGTATTGAGAGCAAACGGTTTTTCCATCAACAAATGTTTTCCGGCTCGCAAAGCGTCCGAACCAATTTGATGATGCAAATGATTCGGAACGACAACCGCGATAATCTCCGCGTCCGCCGCCAATAATTCATGATAATCGGACAAAACGGAAACGTTAGGAAAATTTTTTCGCAACGTCGCTCTTGTATCGCCGTCCGTTTCGGCAATAGCGGTCAGTTCCAATTCCGCATGCGCCGCAATCGCTTTCGCGTAACATTGTCCCCACGCTCCGCCGCCGATGATTCCGTAACTCGTCATTTGGTTTATGGCTTTTCTCTGAAATTTTGCCGCGATCAACTTCGCGCTTCACCGATTCTTTGAACAATATCAATAGGATAAGGTTGATACCGTTCCGCAAACGTTTGCAGCGTATCGCCCCGACGTCCTTGAACGACCGTAACATGATGCGGCATTCCGTTCAATAAAATTTTCTGGAAAAATTGTTTCACTCCGCCGCCGCGAACCTCGACTAAACCGGCGCATCCTTCGACAATTCTGTTCGGACGGCGAACCGTTCCTTCGCAAAGCGCCAATCGGTATTGATTTTTAAAACGCCAAATCCGAAAAAGCGTGACCGGCATTCCAACACGCAACAATGCGTCCACAACAAGCGGCTTTTGCGTGTTGAAATGCACGTCAAGCGTCGGACCGTCGGGCGTTCCTATCGGTTCGCACATTTCAAACGGCGTCGCTCCGGCGTGCCAAAGCAGGATGGAGGCGTCGTTGTGTTCAAGCCAATCGCTGTTGTATGCCGGAACGGAAATTCCCAACGATTGAGTAATCAAACAATCAATCGCTCCTTCCACATCTCCTTCTTCGCAAATGTTGATACCGTCGGACGCAAGCCGCGCAACGGCAAGATACGCCCAAACGCCAAATTCATTCGGCAATTCGGGCCAACAGCGCAAAGCCGCCGCGTCCAGCGATTCCTCTTCAACCATTTTTTTGACCGCCAAATAATAACGCGATGAAATATTCCAATCGCGGTCGGAAACCGTTACGCCGGAACGAATCGGAAGTTTTAACGCTTCCGCTTTCCGACGATCCGCCGCAACTTCCGAATCGGAAAACGAGCGGACAAGAGCGTTAAATTCATGCAGTCCGAACCGTTTCAATCGAACGCCGAGCAGCCGTTGCATTGCGGCGGCGTCAGTCGCCATATTCAGAAAACCCGGCGCATGATCGCCGATCAATCCGACGCAAGCATGACGTAATTTTTTTGCAGACGCCGCAATCCGAACCGCTTCGTTCAATTCGGCGCTTGTCGCCGCGTCATTCGGCAAACCGTAAACCAAAATCGGCGGACAACCAAGTTGACTCATTTCCGCCGCCCAATTATGCGCGCCGACCAAGCTGCACGCGGAAACTTTTGGGTTTTGCGGATTTTCGGGAGTCGCCCAAAGGATAACGGGCGAGTCCCATTCGGCAATCAAAAACGGCGCGAGATTCCCGTCGCCCATTGTCGGTTGAGCGACAATCAAAACTTCCGCGGCGGCTTCTTTTGCGGCGTCAATCGCGTTCTTGAAAGCGCTTTCATCGGTAACAGGACTATAAAAAAACGGCTGAAACGGCGAATTTTTAAGCTGTTCGCGAATTTTTTGCTCAAGCGCCGCTCCCCATTCCCTATCAAATCCGGGGCGTTTACGTCCAATAAAAAAAACGGCTATTTTCATAAAGTCTTTTTTGACGGGATTCCATTAACAAGATTTTTTTATTTTGCCGTATCATACTACTCGTTATACTTTGAAAATTTGGTTTTCGTTTTTATTGTTTTGAACGCGGAAATCACGAAATAGCACGGAATTTTTAGTAATTTTTCTGTGTATTCAATACGTTTCGTGTTCAAAAACCGAAATTTCAAGCGTGAATGAGTATATTGCAATTTTTGGCAAAGGAAATATTAACTCAACGCATTTCTTCAGGATTGAACAAAAGCGAATTTTTTTTGAACAAAAAAACAGGTTTATCGTTTTGTCGTATTGGTCGGCGGTTTCAGTCGAACTTTCGGACTCGCTAAAACTCGTTTTACAAAGGGAATACTATCCTTGCGGCGACGTCGGCGCTTTCATACGAATCGCCGGACTAACGTCCAATGTTATCCGTAAATTTTGAGGCGTTACTTCAAAAACAAGCGGCGTGTTTATTAACGAAAATTTATTATCCACCAATTGAAACGTATTGTCTTCATATTTTTTAAGCAAACGATTGTACTCTTTCATTGCCGCTTTATCTTCGTAAGGCGGATTGAGAGGCAAAACAATGTCGCCAGGATACTCAATTTTCTGCACGGAAACTTTATATTTCCCTAACGGAACTCCGTGGTATTGTCCCATTGTTTTTAATTTAAGAACGCCGTTCTTATTTGTATTACCGCCGCCGGACCAATTGACAGACGGGGTTAAATTGATAATCACAACAGACGCGTCCGCAAGCGGTTTACCATCTTGGATAATAGTAATTTCAGCGGGATAAAGCGTCGGTATTCCCGGCGGTAATTTCTGTATGCATCCCAGAGGAAACAAACAGAGATATGTTAAAATGCTCAAACAAAACAATGAAATTATTTGTTTCGTCATATCATTTTCCTTGTGAATTATTCGGTAAAAATTTTTTTTGAATTTTCAAAACGTCAATTTATAAAACTATGGAATGGATTTTGTTTCCCCGCCGTTAATTGTTCCGATTGCTCCCCAAATTCCAAACGGACTTTGACCAATCGCGTCCATTCCGCCAGTACCGCCGTTGTTTGGAACGGGATCTGTCGTACCCGGAAACATCAAATTGTTATTATCAATCGTATCGGAAATAAACGCGACGGAACCATCGCACAAAAGGATATTAACGCCTCCCGTATGATAACTTTGAGCAGTCCAAACGCCCCATGAGTTTGTGCCGTCTGTCGCGCAACTCACATCATTTGGTTTTATTACGGTGCAAAATCCGGTAATACCGACGTTGCCGGAAGCGTACCATTGTCCGCGCCACGTCCGAATACGGTTAGCGCCGGCAAGTTTATTTCTGTCCGTAGCGCTTCTGGCAACATTGACGCATTCCAAAGGCGACATACTGCCGATAGGATACGCTCCGCCTCTCGCAACATGATTGCCGCCGGAACTCATTGACGTATTATTTGTTGTGGGAGCGGTAATTCCTTCTCCTGCGGCAATCGTATTGCTTGCGCCATCGACAAGAGCGGCAAAATTATTCCAGTCGTGCGGAGCAAAAGCGCCTCGTTTATTACATTTAAAATTTGCTCCGGCTTCATCCGACGCCCATTGATTAGCATTCATCGAATCGCCGCGACAAGTCATAATGTTTGTACGAGCCGTGTAATTACGTCCCGGTTGAGCGGCGTTGGGTTCAGAAGGACAAATAAAATTGGAAATGATTCCGCCGGTCGCGGCGTTTAAATCGCGTGCGCCTTGCGTATTTCCTTGAAAATGAGCGGGTAACGCGCCGGCGTTCGGTTCAATTGTTCCGTCGGCGGCAACGCCCTGATAGACAAAAGCTGTTGCCGCGCCGTTATAGGAATTTGACGCGACGCGCTGAACCGCTTCGTATCGCGCTTGCTGCTCTGCGTAAGGTAAAAGAGCGACATGAGCGCTCCATATCAGTTTTTCACTACCGTTACGGTCGTTGAAAGTTCTTATGAACTTGAGAAAATTTGTTCCGCTCTCGAATAATGTTCCCTGACCGGCGGCTGCGGAAGGCATGCTGTTTTGTGCGGAATGATAATTATGCATCGCCAGTCCGAACTGTTTGAAGTTATTGGAACATTGCATTCTTCGCGCCGCCTCTCTTGCCGCTTGAACGGCGGGTAACAGAAGCGCGATTAAAACTCCGATAATCGCAATCACAACGAGCAATTCAACAAGCGTGAATCCTCTTTTCATTTTGATGCGAATTGTTTTTCTTTCAATCGTTTTTTTCATAGTATTTTTCTCCTTTTTTTATAAATGTTTTTGAAATGTTTGTTTGATAACAGACTTTTAGAAACGGAAAATTACAACGTTTGTGTTAAAAATTCAAATAAAATCCTCTTTGCGCAAAAAGACAGATTTATCGTTTTGTCGTATCGGTCGGCGGTTTCAGTCGAACTTTCGGACTCGCGTCGAATGTCGCGGTTGTTTTTCTTTTGAGAACTTCCAACCGCAACGGCGATTTTTCCGGATCTGAAAATTTTTCAGAAACAACAACAAATGAATGTTTCTCAACTTCCGCCAAATAGGATTTAATTTCATCTTCGGTGTTAAACGTTGCCGGTTTTTCAATATCATTCGCTTCTGTTTTTGATACGGCAATTATATATTTTCCCGCAGGGATTCCTTTGTATTTTCCTTCGGTCAGTAATCGAACGTTTCCCGATTTGTCGGTTTGCCCGCCTGCGGAATACGGCACGGCGGCGTAATTCTCGCTGATTGCGAGAACGTTTGCGTTGGCAAGCGGCGAACCGTCTTGCGTAATTGTCAAAACGGCTTCGTAAAGTTTCGGCATTCCCGGCGGCAACTTATCGCCGCAACCAAAAATTAAAAACAAGGGAAATAACAAAATAAACGATTGGAGTTTTAGCATGATTGATAAACTGATTGATATGTTGATTGTTCGATAAGACTTACAAAATTTATAATAGGATTCTCTTCCGTAAATCTTGTCGATACTGTTGAAAAATACAAAGGATTTTTTACGGAATCGCAACCGATTCTTCGCCGCCGATACTTCCCAACGCGCCCCAAAGACCGTAAGGACTCGGTCCCGAAGTCGGTCCTTCTCGCGGAACCGGATTTCCGTTAGGCAAACTCAAATTCGCATTGTTGATTGTTTCCGTAATGAAATGAACGGAACCGTCTAAAAAGAGAATATTGACTCCGCCGGTATGATAGGATTGCGCGGTATAAATTTGCGTTCCCGTCGCGTCGTCGTTTCCCGCCGAACAATTAGGACCATTCGGTTGCACGACTGTACTAAAACCGGCGCTTGGCGTGCGTCCGTCGGAATACCAATGTCCCCGCCAAACTCGCCGATAATAAGGAGCGCTCGCTTGACGATTGAGATATTTTCTATCGCTACTGAGAGCAACTAAAACGCATCCGTTGCGAACGGAACCGCCGAGATTCGCGGCGGAAGCGTAAGTTCCGCCTTTTACTTCGAGACTTGACGACGTTACGCTGGGATCATTCGCGCTGGAAATGAACGCGGACGACGTTGTTGCCGATTCTCCAGCGGCAACCGTATTGCTTGTCCCATCTGTAATATTGGCGAATGTTTTTTGTTCGTGCGGAGCAAAAACGCCGCGAACAGCGGCTTTATAAGGATTGTTGAGCGTTTCCGCTGTTGAATAAACCGTACTATCCACCGCGTCGCCGTGACAAAGGAAAACGTTTGTTCGCGCAGTATTGTTTCTGCCCGCTTCGCGAGCGTAAGGATCAGACGGACAAAGTAACGTTGAAATTGTTCCGCCGGTCGCGCTCTGCAGAAGCCGTATATTTTCCGGCGTAATCGTTGCCGGTGCAAACTCGCCGCTTTTTCCGCCTTCCGAAGAGCCGTCGTTGTAGCAGCCCCAATATGGTTTCGCAAGATTTCCAACCGGCGAGGCAGGCGTAGACGCAACCGCTTGAACCGCTTCATAACGCGCTTGTTGTTCCATGAACGGCAAAAGAAAAACGTGCGCGCTCCACATTGTCGATTGATCGTTCCGCCATTGCGTTGAGTTGGTTTCATTTTTTGCGTCCCTGTTGTAGTCATAGGGGCGGTTCAAATTTCCGGCATGCCAAGTAGCGGCGGGAAATTTGTTTTGCGCGTCGTGATGGTTGTGCATCGCCAGTCCGAACTGTTTGAAGTTGTTGGAACACTGCATTCGTCTTGCTGCTTCTCTCGCCGCTTGAACTGCCGATAGCAAAAGAGCGATTAACATTCCGATAATCGCAATTACAACAAGAAGTTCGACCAACGTAAACGCTTGTCGCACTATATATTGAGAATTTTTCTTGCCAAAGAATTGGGGTGAAAATTTTAGCGTCCCCAAGGCAAGAAGGACAAGAAATGCAGCGAGTGTCCGTGTGTGTTGCACTCTCTGTATCAATTGTAAATTAATTTGGGGTTTTGTAAGTAGGTTTTTCATCATTTGGTCTCTCTGTCTTTCGTTAAAGAATTGTTTAACAAGGAACACATTTGTCACATTTTTGTTCCTTGCGTATCATGTTTTATCACGTTAATGGTATCCCAAAATGCGAAAATAATACCAGTGTCGGAAGAAGAGAGGATTTTGAACAAAAGCGAATTTTCATTGAACAAAAAGACAGATTTGCGCACAAAAACATCGGTTGCCCTATGAAATATAACAGTGCGCCGTGATATTTGATAGCTTTCCGTGAAATATGATAGGCAAAAGTATTTCAATAAATTTTTTACAATAGAATTTTCGTCGCCGCCAGAAGAGATGGAGATACTTTTGATCTAAAAGAGAATAAATAGGCGATTACGGCAGGTTGG
>JAISZO010000383.1 GCA_031269105.1 Planctomycetaceae bacterium
ATCTCACGGTTCATGCGATTGTATTGTTTCGGCGATAAGCGTTTTCATTTTTTCTTCGCCAATTCGATCACGCCGGTTACGAAACAATTCGTTTTGCCGCAGTTTTTTGAAAAACGCTGCTTTGTAAAAAAACAACTTGCAAATTCTAACAAACAAAAAACGCTCGTCAAACCTATTTTTCAAGGGATATTCGCTTTTTCAGGGACGACTATTTAATTTTTGATAAGTTTGATAGAACGGGCAGCAGGACTATCAAGACGCCCACGCCGCCAACAATTGATCGTTTACTTCCAGCGGCAAATCGCGCGTCGATTGGAGAGGAAATTGTCCTTGTTTTCGCATCAACCCCGTTAAAATATCCGCACGGATTTCCGGCAATTCCTGCGACGCATTCCGCTTGCCCAATTTTTCACTTTTCGTTTTTAACTTCCATGAAGCGCCCCGTCGGACAACTGCGTTGACCGACGCCCCTCCACCGGGAGGGGGAATTCTACGCGGCGTTTCGTTCCCGCCAACTATTTTTAGGAGTCGGAGACCAGAGCTGGTTTGCTATACTTTCGTATATTGAATATCAACCCTGAAACCTGACGACTGGAATCTGTCGCCTCGCTTTTCCCTCACTTCGCGCCAATTCCATAAACCTCGACTTCGGTCAACGCCGCTCCAACGTTTTCCTGTTCGGGAATAAAATTCGTCAGACGCAACCATGTTACGTTGTCTTGCGCCGGAAATGTGAAGATTTGTTTCTCCGCTGTTTTTTGCAAGGAAATTTTCTTTGCGAAACCGTTGGAACATTCGATTGTACACTCTTTCATATTATGCGAAAAATCGGCGTGGAGAACAATCGCGACTTGATCGGTTTTTACCGGCTTTTCAAAATTGACTTGCCGTCCTAACGACGTTTCGGAAAAGTCCCCGGCAAGATTCCGGTAAACGTTTTGTTCCTGCGGCAAATTCGGCTGTTTGCCGTCTTTCAAATAAGAACTCCACCGCAAATTATTGGCGACGTCCAATTCGTGCATATCGCGACGTTTGGTTTCGTAATAAGCGTATTTTTGTAATTCTTGTTCGTCCCAGAGATTTCCTTCCTTATAATCGCCGTAAGCGGGAACGAGCAAATCAATCCACGCCGCAATTTTGTCAAGTTCTTCGCGAGCGAGTTTTACGTCGAAATGCGTCTTTCCGTCCGCCGCAAGTTTCGGATCGAGCATTTTCATTAAACCGCTTTTTGCCGCACCGGAGCGATACGGCGGTAACATTGCGGGCGATTCCTGAACGTTGATCCAATTCACTACTGGCGTTTGTTTGCCGGAAAAAGCTTCGCCGTCGCGCGCGTGAGAATTAGTTAAATTCAAATAAGAAAGCGACCAATAACGTTTAGCGCTTAAATCTTTCACCTTATCGCCTTTTAAACTGAACGCCGTCGTTTCATTGGAAGGAACGATAGTTTTTGCGCGGGCAAAATCCGGTTTTCTTTGAGCGTCGTGATGACATTCGACGCAATGTTTATCGAGAATCGGTTGAATTTCTTTATCGAAATGGAATCCGCGCGGCTTGCCGTAAAACGGTTTCAGCGGTTGCGTTCCTTTTTGAAGAGCGATTGTTTGCGCGGGCGTCGAAACAATCGTGTTTTTATCTTCATGGCAACCGATACACGAGAAGACTTCGCCCGGCTGCAATGTTGACCAGGAACGCATCGTTTGAATCGCATGTCCGTTTTCGTCCAGAATTTGAAAATAGAGCGGCGTTTTTGCCGGAACGCGAAAACTTGCCGAGCCGTCTTCATAAATCGGCGAGTCTCCCAGCGGAATTTTCACGTCCCATGTTCCGTTTCCCGTAGAAATCGGCGTGCTGATCAGCGCGCCGCCCGCCGGACCGCCGTTGCCGTTCTTTCCGATTCCAACACTGCGGAAATCCAACGCGATAACGCGAAGCGTTTTGGCTTTTCCGCGTTCAATTCCTTTTAGCCCCGGTCCGGCGTAAACGTCTTGAATCGTAAAAGCGCCGTAATTGACGTCGTGATTTGCCATTGTCGTCCGTTCATACGGCGCGGCGCGCGCGGCAAGCGGAACCGGTTGATGAGAGGAAACGGACGGATCATACGCTAATAATTCGCGCTGCCCGTTTTCGTCAATCCAATAAATACCAAAAGGCGACGTCGTTGAATGCTTGGCATTTGTATCGGAATTGTATCCCGTGAGAAATTCATGTTCGTTGACAGGATAAGGAAACGCGAACCGGTCGCCTTGTTGTCCCCAAGCGTCAATGCGTTCGGCTTTCGTTTCGCGAATCGGCGCAATAAGCTGCGTCCCGGAATTTTCCTGCCGACCTTTCGTCACGTCGATGATTCCGAGTTTTCCGTACTGACGACAGTGATGCCCGGAAAAAACCGCGATCGCTTTTCCGCCGCTGTTCGGAATACCGCGAGCGTGCAACAGCGACGTCGGAAAGTAGGAATTATTGCCGTAATATTCGGTCTGCGCCGTACCGTCGGGATTCATTTGAAACAATCCTTGCGGAAAAATCTGACCGCGATCGTTATAATCCCATCGCGTATAAATAATGCGTCCGTCTTCGAGAACGTCGGGAAAATTCGTATGCACCTGATCGAAAGAAAGCCGCCGAAGAAACCGCCCGTCTTTGTCGCATCGGTAAAGATTGGACACTTCCGTCCACCAGCAATCGACAATCTGAACGCATCGGGTTGAATTAAAAACGATATCGCCGTTGGGAAGAAGACACGGTTCATAATCGGCGTAACCGAGTCCGAAAGTCAGTTGACGAATCTTTCCCGACTCGACGTCGTAATCGTAAAGATGGTAATCGTCGAGAAAATTTGATTTTTTCCAAGCGAAAACAATCGTCTTTCCATCGTAAGAAACCGCCGGATCGCGAATCACGCCGTTAGGATCGCGAATTAACGTCCGTTCCGAATATTCGCCGTCGCCGTTCAATTCAAGAAGACACAACGCGGTTCCCGGCTCAAAATTTCGTTCCGCTTGCGCGTCGCTTTGCGCTTCCGTATAAGCGTAATGCGAACCGCCGAGATCAAAATGCTTGGTAAAAACGATTTTTGGAAAAGCGGCTTTCAACGTTTTCAACCGCTCGTCCCGCCGTTTTTGACGCGATTGAATGTAATCGGCGTCCGGCGCGGACGTCCGCCCGTCTTGCCGCATCCAATCCCGAACAACCGGCGAATCCGGCGTCAACTCGGCAAAAACCGACGCGGCAAATAAAGTCATAAGTAACGATGCTGAAAGGTAGGTTCGTAACATGGAAAGGTTCTTTTTTAATTCTATCTGTAATGTTGTAATGCGTTTTTTGAAAAATTCAGAAACGACGCCCCGAAGGGCGCCGGCAAGTCAATTCTGGAATCTGGCGTCTTCTCTTTTTTACGCTTCTTCCCAGCATTTGCGGAGATACTCGACCGATTTCGGGACTTCGATTTCTCTATCGCCGTTGACGCCGCATTCGTAGCCGATGAAATTTACGTAGCCGATATATTTCAATCCGCGCATCGTTTTCACGAAACTATGATTGTCTTGTCCCGGCAGTTGCCGTTTCGTGCCGTTGCCGAGGTGAACATGTTTGACATATTCGCCGCCCGCGACAAACGCCGCAAAATCGTCGGTTTCTTCGGTGTACATGTGATAAGTATCGCCCAAAACCGCGACGCCCTGAACGCCCGCGTCTTTGCAGATTTGCGCTGCGTCGCTCACCTGCCGCAAAAACCACGCCTCGCCGCGACGCAACGGCTCAAGAATAATATGCGTTTTATGTTCGGCGGCAAACGGTCCGAGTTCTTTAAGCATGGCGACGGTCAATTCGCGAATCCGCCAATTCGGACGATCCGGTCTTCCGGTCGCCGGAACATAGACCACGCCGTTTGCTCCCAACGCTCCGGCGCGTTCTAACTGGACTTTCAGCTCGTCGAAACCTTGTTTGCGTTTTTCCGGGTCTTCGTCGGTCAGTTTATTTCCAAACGAACCGATACAAAGCGAGGCAATCGCGAGACCCGCGTCGTCGGCGCGTTTTTTCCAGTCAAGATAATCATTGCCTTGTCCGCCGATTTCAACCGCTTCAAAGCCGTGCGATTTCATCCATTTGAGTTTATCTTCCGGCTTGCCGCCCGGAATGACGCCGAGTTGGCTGCACATTCGGAGTTTGGCTTTTGCCCGTTGATCGCCGGGAAAACTCGCCGCGTTAGCGGCGGACGCCGTTATTGGATTCAAAATTGCGGAAGACGCCGCCATTGCGGAACCGGCGATTGCGCCGCTCGTCAGAAAATCACGTCGTTTCATGGAAAATGCTCCTGTGAAAAAAAGGTAGGTTAGATTCAACCGCGTTAAACGCGATTGAGTTTGAAATACAGACGACAATTATACAATTTTTTTTGCGAAATAACAAGTCAACGTGTCTTACGGATTCAAGCCGGTCTCAAAATCGCTCGCAAATTGGAAAGTAGATTTGAAAACGCCGCCCGCTAATAACTCCCAACTCAGACGTCGCTATAAAATTTCGCGTTTTTAGAAGTTCTCCCTTATGATTTTCAAAAATTTATGAAACATTTTATCAGTACATTTCTTTTAATCCTCTTGTATGATTATATTACCCGTCAATTTTGGAACATTCCGCCATAAAGAAAAAAATAGAAAACAATAACAATATAACGCTGTTGGAAAAATCTTTAAAAATCCTTCGTTTCTTCGTGGTGAAAAATTATTTTCAAAAAAATTTCAATTTTCCGACAATTCGTATTGACGTCGCGGATTATTTACGCATAATAAAGATTAATACACTTTACTGAATTGACAAAGTCGTTGTGATTTTTGTCGTTTTAGTTTCAAAAAACCTTAAAAAGGAGTTTCGACTATGAAAAAGTTGAACGAGGCGTTTGATTTTCTTGGACTTCGGCAGAATGTATCGGGGGGGGGGGGTACGTAAAATGGCTAATAAGTCGTGTTTTACGTACTGTAACGCTCTTTTTTGCCCGCGTTATTACGAGCGTGATTGCGTGCGTTTCTGCCCGTTTCGGGAAAAAATCTTTGATTCGCCGGGCGTTTACGCTGGTCGAATTGTTGGTCGTGATTGCGATCATCGGAGTTTTGATCGCGTTACTTTTGCCCGCCGTTCAAGCCGCGCGCGAAGCCGCACGAAGAATGCAGTGCTCCAACCATTTGAAACAAATGGCGCTCGGTTGGCACAATTACGCCGACAAATTCAAGGGCGACTTTCTCGGTACAACTCATGCCGGCGCGCCTTGGGCAAACGGCATGAAAGGACACACTTGGGTTCCGCGTCTCTGGGCGTATATGGAACAAGGAAACCTCGCCGACCAATATGCATTCGGAACCGAATGGTACAACGACGCGAACAACAAACTGTTTATGGATCCGCTCAACGCTCCTGTCGATTGGTATTATTGTCCAAGCGACCGAAGAAACGCGATGTGGACGGCGGACGCGAACCATCGCTGTCGCGGAAATTATCTTATCAATTACGGTAACGACTGGCTTTGGACAGGCGGCGCCGGCGCTCCGACTTATAAACATGATACGTTTCGCGGCGCTCCGTTTATTATGAACAAGGTCCAAAACCTTGCAAGCGTTACCGACGGACTTTCCAATACAATATTTATGTCGGAAGGACTCATCGTGGAGAATGATACCAACAGAGGAGCGTGGGGATCGTTCATGGACCCGCGCGACACGACTAATATGTTTATGACGTTGCAAACGCCGAACAGCTCGTTGCCGGATTCGATAACCGATAGCGGATGTTGCGGCGGCGCCGGTCCCTGCGACGGAGCAAAACCGGGACTTTGTATCAAAGCGACGGCGGGCGGTTACGATCAATACCGCGCGGCGCGAAGTAAACATACCGGCGGAGTCAACGCCAATCTCGGCGACGGCTCGGTTCAATTTTTCTCGGATACCGTAAGCGAATCCGTTTGGGTTGCCGCCGGTTCCTCGCAAGGCGACGAAACAACAAGTTTGCCGTAATAATCGAATTTTTTTGACAGGATAGATTGGAATAAAAAATTTTGCGAATCCTGTCTGAAAAATATATTAATATTGTCGATCCTGTCGAAACAATAGGAATTAAAAAGGAAGATTAAGATGACGTTGCGTACATTTTATATTATGGTTTTACTTTTGTCGTCCGCATTATTTTTGTCGGGTTGTCATAAAAACAATTTTGTCAAAGTGACGGGAAAAGTCATGGTGGACGGCGTTCCGGTTCAGACTGGTTCGATTGCGTTTGCTCCGGCGGACGGTCAAACGTCGGTGGAAGGTGCGGAAATCAAAGACGGCGTTTACGAAGCCAAAGTTCCGCCGGGAGAAAAAATCGTCCGTATTCGCGGAATGAAACTGGAAACGAGCGAAGTTTACGACGCGGTTTCCAAAACGAAATATCCCTCCGAAACGGCAATCCGTATCACGCCCGAAAAATACGAAACCGAGAAAAGTCCGCTCAAAGCGACAATTACAAAAAACGGCGAAATACACGATTTTGATATTCCGTCGAAAGAAAAGCGGAAATAAATTTTTCGCGAAGCTTGCATATTGAAATTGTATTTATTAAAATGTATGTTATGTTAGTTTTCGACTTGCCATGAACCTCAAATGAACCTCAAGGAAACTCTTGTTATGCAAAGAAAAAAAATCCGGTCAAGCATGTT
>JAISZO010000386.1 GCA_031269105.1 Planctomycetaceae bacterium
ATTGGGAAAATTAAAAAAAGGACTCCATAGAAAATAAAAAAATTAGACAAAAAAAGGGAATAACCCCAAAAAAAATAAAAAATATAATGCAGGAAATCAAATTATTAGAGATGCCCAAATAATCTGCGACGTCAATACGAATTGTCGGAAAATTGAAATTTTTTTGAAAAATTTTTCTGAACTCGAAAAGTGAGGATTCAAAATAGATAGAATAAATAAACAGTAATATTTAGCGGAATTTTTTATAAACTCTTTGTCACGTTTTAAAAAATCTTATTTTTAGAGGGTATTTTCTTATTCCTCTTGGGAATCCTATTGAAAAAATCACAGGCGCTGTGGACAAAAACTTTAAAAACCCTTCGTGAAATCTTCGCAATTCTTCCTTCTTCGTGGTGAAATAAACCGTCGCCGACGCCGTTTTTTACTTTTAGACGTCGGGACTCTGAAATCTGACTCCTGTTACTTGACTCCGCCGGACGGCAGTTTGAGCGGAAAGAACGCTTACAAAAAAGATTTCTCATTCCCGATAAAACTGGTTTGCGACCGCGTATTCCGTTAGAAACACGCCGAGAATCAATACGAGAAGAAGCGGAAAAAATTCGCGTCCGGTTTGGGAACGGGAAACGCCGATTTCCCGCAAAGACGAGACTTTTCCCATTTCTTCGCGGGAACGTCCCGTCTTTTTATGATGGCGTTCCGTTTCTATGTTGACGTGTTCTATCTTGGCGTGGTCGCCGAAAAGCGATTGGATTTGTTCTCGATTCATTCGCGTCAAGTCCCATGTTTGCGGAGGAACAACGGCGCTAAATCCCGCCGTAAACCGCGACATACCGGTGCGGGAATGATGATCGAAAACCGCGTAATTTCCCGGAAGATTGACGGCGGGATAAACGATCCTTCGGCGGAGCGAATCGGTACTCGCGCGAATTGCGTTTCCCGTCGGCGGCTGAATCATGCACGATGCAGGAAATTGCGAAACATTCGGACGCAAGACCGCCGTTTGTCCCGTTTGATAATTGAGATTCTTCTCGCCGTTTCCCAGCAGAAATTGCGTCATGCCGTCGCTCAACATCACAAACAACCACGCGGCTTCCGGCGAAGTCGGCAATTGATTCCACGCCGTTTCTGTCGGCGGATCGGAAACCGGCGTCGTCATGACAAGAACTCTTCCTTGACCGATAGACCGCGTTAAAATCGCCGGTCGTCCGTCGAAATACGCCGCCGCAACGCTCGTTCCGGGCGTCAAATTATTTACATACCAATAACGAAACACCGGAATCACATGCCAAGGAATTGCCGACGAATCCATATCTTGAAACGGTTTGAGTGCCGGATGCGTTTTGTCCGAAACGGTCAGCCAAACGTCGCCGTCCGGTTTGCGTGCCTGCATTTGCAGCGTGATTCCGAGCAATTCCTGCGCCGCGTCTTTATTAAATGTCGCGGGATCGGCGTTTCGTCCTAAAATTACCGCCGCTCCTTTTCCGTCGTCGGCGTAATTCAGCAATTTCCGCCAACTTGTATTCGGAATCGGCGGCGGATCAAGCAGAAAGACCGCCTCGTATTTCGACAACTCTTTCGGAAACGTCGACTCCCATTGCGCGAGCGAAATCGTATCAATCCGATACGGAACGTTCCCGCTTTGCCGAAACCGCGACGGCGATAACGCTTCCCGCAAAAACGCCGCGCGAGCGTTCGGCGGCGCGACAATCAGTAATTGCGGCGGCGGCTGGACTTCGACCGTGAAACTGATTTCATCATTTTCGACAAGCGCGTCGCGCGAAACGAGCCGAATGATTCCTTGATGGATTCCTTCCGGCAAACCGGAAAGCTGAAACGCGATTTGCCGCCGTGAAATTCCGTCGGAAAACTCCGCCGTTTCCACTCCCCGCTTTTCTTCCGAAAACTCCGCGTCCGCCGCCGAAGGTTTATTTGCCGGGAAAGAAACGTTGTTTTTCAGAAAAAGTTCTGCCGTCTGCGATTCCGCTTTGCCGAGATGCGTTAATTCCGCCTCAATCCGAAGCGGCGTTTCCGACGAAAGAATTTGATCGGACAGCGTTATTCGCGTTAGCGCCGTATCGTTCATTTCCGGCAAACCCACGTCAATCAAATAACACGCGGCGTCAGGCGCTTCCGCTAACGCCGCCAGCGCCGAAGATTGCGAGTTTTCCGTCCAACTTGCGGCGGTTAAATCCGTAAAGAGATAAATTTCTTGTTGTTTGTCCGCGTTTTTTTTGAGCAAACGCACGGCTTCGGCGAGCGATTCCGGCAACGTCCGTCCGACGAAAGTCAACGTAAGCCGATCGATTCTCTCTTGCGCCGCAAGCAAATCCGCCTGAAACGACGCGGGAATCCGTTGCGAACTCAAGACCGCCGCTTGACTTTCTTTCGGCAACTGCCGCAATAACCGCGACGCCAGTTCTTGGGCTTCGGCGAGTCGCGTTTGATTTGCGGCGACATATCCCATTCGCGGCGACGTGTCGAAAATCAGCGCCGCGGCAACCGGCGATTCCCGCGAAGTCGGCGAATGAAAAGCGTTGACGTTCTGCCGCCGCAACGCCGGACGCGCAAGCGCAACGCCGATCAGTAAAAACAATAAAATTCGCAATGCCAACAGAAAAAGACGACGCAGCCGAAATCGGCGTTGATTGTTGGCGAAACGACGTCGAAGAAAACGAAGCGCTGGAAACTCGTATTTTTGCGGACGCCCTTGCATCAACCAATGTAAAACAACCGGAATCAACGCGGCGGCAATCCCTCCGAGTATCAACGATGCGGTGAGAAATGTCACGGGGTTCTCCTTAATTTCTCGCGAAAAGAAAAACGGAATGTTAATATATTTATCGGACAAAAACAAGACAAGAAATTTTTTTCAAAAAAATTTCAATTTTCCGACAATTCGTATTGACGTCGCGGATTATTTGTTCATAATAAAAATTAATACACTTTACTGAAATGACAAAGTCGCTGTGATTTTTGTCGTTTTAGTTTCAAAAAACCTTAAAAGTTTAGAAGGAGTTTCGACTATGAAAAAGTTGAACAACGCGATTCAATTTCTTGGATTTCCGCAGAAAGTATCGGGGGGGGGGGGTACGTAAAATGGCTAATAAGCCGTGTTTTACGTACTGTAACGCTCTTTATTGCCCGCGTGATTGCGTGCATTTCTGCCTGTTCGAGCGTTTTTGCCCGTTTCGGAAAACAATATTTGATTCGCCGAGCGTTTACGCTTGTCGAATTGTTAGTCGTGATTGCGATTATCGGCGTGTTAATCGCGTTACTTTTGCCGGCGGTTCAAGCCGCGAGAGAAGCGGCAAGAAGAATGCAATGCAGCAATCAGATGCGGCAAATCGGAATTGCCCTTCACAATTACCACGATACTTGCCAACGTTTACCGCACGGGACGCATCACATGAGACCCAGACGCTGGGGATGGCAGCCGCGAATGCTCGCGTTTATCGAAAGCGGCGCGGAGTTTTCTCAATACGATTTCACCAAAGAATCATGGCAAGCCCCCAACTGGGATTTGGTGCGTCAAAAACATGCGATGTTTCTTTGTCCTTCCGATTCTTTATCGGGCGAACAATTGGAAGAAGAAGATTTTGCCGCGCCGGATTGGAGACTTTATCAATCGGATTACGCCGCTTGTATCGGAGATTATATCAATGGTACCGGCGTGGGAGAAACGCCGGTTTATGGAAACGTCGTTTCAACACAAACGGTTAATAATCAAAACGGTTCCTATCCGGTTCGCGGGATGATCGGACGCTGGGGATGGGCGGCGGCTTTCGGCGAGGCGACGGACGGACTTTCCAATACGATTATGGTTGGAGAATGTCTCGGCGCTCTTTGTATCGCTCAAAATTTTCCTTCCGAATGTTTTGCGACAACGGCGCATCCGATCAATTACATGAACAAAGAACTCATGGCAAATAAACCGACTTTTAATCCGTCCAGTAATAATCGCTGGGACGAATCTATCGGTTTTCGCAGTATGCACCCCGGCGGCGCTCAATTTTGTCGCGGAGACGCTTCCGTTTCTTTTGTTTCCGATACGATTGACGGCGAAAGTTACCGCGCCGCCGCATCCCGAAGCGGAAATGAATCAAAGACGTTGCCGTAACGAGAGTAAGCTAAAAGTTAAAACTCATGTTACGCAGTAGTTGTCTTCCATTAGGAAGGTCTTGGTTTGTCCTCGTTAAGATTTTTGTAACCGTTCATGCCGTCTGCGATCAAGCCGCGTGAACGGTTACAAAGTTGGGAAAACGATTATTTTAATCACGGAGCGAAAAATTCCGCTTGCGAAGTTTTTCGTTTTTCACTTTTAATTTTCAAGGACGCTTTATTATGCAGAAAAAACGAATCTATTATTGGAACGCGGCGTTGATTTCGTTGTGTTTACTGACCGTCGTTTCAGGATGCGGCGAGAAATATCCGCCGACCGCGAAAGTAACGGGAACCGTTACGCACAAAGGAAAACCGCTCGCTCAAGGAACCATTATTTTTGAAGTGGACGGACGTCGCCCTGCCACCGGAAAAATCGTGGACGGTAAAATTATCGACGTGACAACGTTTAAGCCAAACGACGGCGTTTCCATTGGAACCGCAAAAATCGCGATCACGTCCAAAGAAGAAATCAAGGAAGAAAACGTCGCGACCGACAATCCCGGAAGCGGCGGAGGATTGGGCGATAATTATATGGGAATGGGCGCGAAATCTCTCATCGCCCCGCATTACGGCGCCCCTTCGACCAGCAACTTGACTACCGTTGTCGAAAAAGGAAAAGAAAATGTTATAATACTGGAATTGGAATAGCCAATCAGGTTCAATTCCTTAAACCATTAAAAACTTTACATTGAGGAGATTTATTGATGAAAAAAGAATTGGTAACGCGACGAAGTTTTTTGAAGACGTCCGCCGCGTTAAGCGCCGTTGCGGGAGCGGGACTTCCGTTGACGCGTTCCGTTCACGCGGAAGGTTCGGGAACTATCAAAATAGGACTTGTCGGTAGCGGCGGACGCGGAATGGGCGCGGTTCAACAAGCGTTGTCGTCGGGAAAAGACGTGAAATTGGTTGCCGTCGGCGACTATTTCAAATCGCGCGCGAAAAACGCGGTCAATGCATTGAAAGGGCAGGCGGCGGATCAAGTGGACGTTCCTGAAGACCGGATATTCGACGGTTTTCAAAACGATCTCGGCGTGATCAATTCCGGCGTTGACGTGGTATTGATTGCGTGCGCCGCGAAGTTTCATCCGTATTACGCCAAACATGCCGTCGAAGCGGGCAAACATGTGTTTGTCGAAAAGCCGCACGGTATTGATTCCGCCGGCGTCCATGCGCTGGAAGAGGCGGTTAAAATTGCGAGGGAAAAGAAACTTTCGTTTCTGTCCGGTCTTCAAAGCCGATATTGCCCGCAATATCAAGCGTTGGTCGATAAGATTCACAACGGTGCGATCGGCGAAGTCCGCGCGATTCAAAGCGCTTTTCTGCGAGCGCCTTACGGAGTTCGCGGTTATCCCGAAGGAATGTCGGAACTGGACGTTCAGGTTTACAATCAATACATGTTCCGATGGCTTTCCGGCGACGATTTCACGCAATCGCTTGTGCATAACGTGGATCGTATGACGTGGGTTCTGAACGGAGAATTGCCGATTCAAGCGGTTGGAATGGGCGGACGCGCGTCGATGACTTCGCGGCAATACGGCGACGTCTTTGACCATCATTCCGCGATCTTCTGTTATAAAAACGATCATCGTCGTCTCTTTGCCGTTTGCCGAACTGAAACCGGTTGTTACGATAGTTACGACGATTTGATTATCGGCGCAAAAGGCGTTGCGTATTGGAACGCGGCTCGAATTGTCGGCGAAACCAATTGGCATTACGAAGGAAAGAAACTCGGCGGACATCTTGAGGAGCAGTTAGATTTTTACGCCAAGCTCCGCAAAGGCGAGCGGGTGGACTCCGGCGATTACATGGTCAACAGTACGCTGATGGCGATTCTCGGACAAGTCGCATGTTACACCGGTAAAATGATTTCGTGGAAAGAATTATACGATTCGAAGTTCGTATTTTCTCCCGCGCCGGAAGAATGTGTTGCCGGAATGAAACCGCCTGTTGTTCCCGGCGAAAACGGCTCTTATCCCGTTCCGATTCCCGGACAACATAAATGGTGGTGAGAAAATTAAAAATTTATTTTTTAGACAGGATTCGCAGGATTGACAAGATTTTTTATTCTAATCTATCCTGTCAATCATGTTGATCCTGTCGAAAAAATTTATTTATTGGACGGTTATAGAAAAGTCACGGTGGACGAAGTTTACGACGCTATTTCCAAAACGAAATATCCCTTTGATATTCCGTCGAAAGAAAAGCGGAAATAATTTTTTCGCGAAGCTTGTATATTGAAATTGTATTTATTAAAATGTATGTTATGTTAGTTTTCGACTTGCCATGAACCTCAAATGAACCTCAAGGAAACTCTTGTTATGCAAAGAAAAAAAATCCGGTCAAGCATGTT
>JAISZO010000044.1 GCA_031269105.1 Planctomycetaceae bacterium
GAGTTTCGGTAAAAAATCGTTGATTTCGTAAATTTTTTCGAGTTGTTTCTCGGTATCGAACATCGAAAGTTGCGACATTGGAATAAATAAATAAATAAAAGGAACGGACGGACTAAAAACTCTAAAAGATAATCATAAAGGACGCTCTCAATCTTGTAAAGAAGGAAAGGAGGTTATTAGAACCGCCCTTAAGGGAACCTCTAAAAACTTTATTTCTTAAAAATTACATTCTTGAAAATAAGAACTTGCAAATATTTTGCGAGTAAAATTTTAGATTTTTAGAAGTTTCCATGAATAATAATGAAAATTCGACGGAAATATTATCGCAATGATAAAGATAAAATCCCTGACGTCGTCGCAATAATTCTGTACGTTCATTCCGGTGAAAATTAAAGAAGAGAAATTTTGTGTATTTTGAATAATCCTGACTTACTCTCTAGTAACTAAAGTTTATTTTTGTGGATTTTTCTCTCTATTGTTTCTCTTTTTCTTATGACATGTAGCTTGACAGGGGAAAATTAGGAATTATGATTATTAAATAGTGGACGGACAAGTCCGTTCTGTTTTTCGTGCAATAGTCATAACCTAATTTCGCTATTTATTACAATTCAACACAGCGTTTCGACCGTGTTGAGATTGTGAATGTAAAATCATTTTCGTTAATTGCCGGATTTTTTCATCAAAGCCACATGATTGACGACTTACGTCCCAACATAACAGAGATAAAAATTGAAAAACGCGACGCTATTTTCAAGGCGGCGATTGACGTTTTTGCGGAATTTGGTTATCAATGCGCGGATGTTCAGGAGATTGCCAATCGCGCCGGAGTCGGAAAAGGAACTGTTTATCGTTACTTTATCAATAAAGAACAACTGTTTTGGGCAACTTCTTTGTATGTGATTCAAAGTTGGTGCGAGTTGCTGATTCCGATTTTTGAAAGTCGGGACGATGCGGCGACAAAGTTGCGAAATTTGACGATAGAACGTTCCCGTTTTTTTGAAAATCATCCGAACTGCATCGAAGTGATGGCGTTGCAACGGGCGCAGTTTCGCGGCTCCATTCCCGAAAATATTCATAAATATTTTCACAACCAGTTTTTCGATCCGATTATGAAAGTGATTAACGACGGCGTTGCGCGAAGAGAATTACAAATTGACGATCCGCAGGCGTTTTTTCACACCTATTGTGCAATCACGCATGGAGCTACGATCAGCTATTGCCATTTTGAAAAATTCATCAGTTTAACGGAAATGACAAAGCTCTCTATTGATACGCTGCTTAACGGAGTGCAGAAATTTACTTGTCCAACGACAGATTCTGAAAAAAGTTTGCCAGCCCAATAAGCGGGAAAAGCAAACCAATGATTGGAAACTGAAATCTGCAACTTAAACAACAAACTTTTTGAAATACAGGTAAACGCAACATGAAAAAACATTTTTGTTTTAACCAACGTGTTCGAACGATCTTGATTGTCCTTGCTTTTGCGGCGAGCGGAAACGTTTCGCTTTTCGCGCAAATGCCCGGAATGCCCGGCAAAATGCCGCCGCCGGCTGTCCGCGTGGAAAAAGTAACTTTGCGCGATTCCAGTCAGCCGCGTCCTTACAACGGGTCGATTATCGCAAAAGAGTTGGTGAATCTTGTTCCGCGCGTCACCGGTTATTTGACCGGCGTGAAATTTCAGGAAGGCGCAATCGTGCAAAAAGGCGACGCTCTTTTTGAAATCGAAGATACGATTTATCAAATTAACGTGCGTACCATCGAAGCGCAAATCCGTCAGACCGAAGCGGAAATTGTTCTGGCAAAGAGAAATTTAGAACGGGCGAAAGAACTTCACGTCAGAGACTCGAAAACAATTACCGATCAGGAAATGGACGAGGTCAATCGCACCATTCAATTGTTCGAAGCCAAATTATCGGAAAACCAAGCGAGATTGGATCAGGCGAAAACCGACTTGTCTTACACGAAAATTGACGCGCCGTTAAGCGGACAGATCGGCGCGAAGCAATTCAGCACGGGAAATTTTCTGTCGCCGAACTCCGGCGTTTTGGCGACGATTGTTCAATACGATCCGATTACGATTATGTTTCCTATCAGCGAGAAAGAGTACATCGCTCATTTTGTTGAAAGCGAAAACAAGAAGAAAACGCCCAATATTGAAATTTTTCTGGCGAACAACGAGCCGTTTAAAGAGAAATTTAAAATTGATTTCATTGACAATAAAATCGACAGCAACACCGGAACAATTATGATTTATCTGTTATGCGAAAATCCGAACAGAGAATTGGTTCCCGGCGGATGGACCAAAGTTTATCTTTCGGAACATTACGCGAATCCGAAACCGGCGGTCAACGTGTCAGCGTTAATGACGGATGGTAAGAGCCACTCGGTTTACGTTGTGAATAACGAGAAGAAAGTGGAAGAGCGTAAAGTGGAAATCGGCGATTTGGCGTTTGACCGTCAGGTTATCGAATCCGGCTTAAAAGAAGGCGAAGTTGTGATTGTCGGCGGTTTGAACAAAGTCGCGCCGGGCGCTGAAGTGAACGCCGTTTACGACGCCGCGATCAAAGCGCCGCCGCAACAAACTCCGCCGAAACCGGACGAAAAAAGCGCAGAGAACAAACAGCGGAGCGCAAAGTAAAGAATCAGAGCGCGTCGCGTAAGCAAGCGGTGGGCGACGTTTCGCCGAAAAACGTCGCGTTGGTTTGAAATTCGTAATCCGCGCGATACTTTACATCGATAAAAACAACGAATTGCGAACAACTTCGTAGATATAAAAACAACCAACCAAAAAATAATTTTCGCTTTCCCGACTTTTCACTTTTAGTTTTTAACTTTTAACTTCAAAGGATTATTGATGTTTTCCGCGTTTTTCATTCGGCGTCCCAAGTTCGCCATGGTTATTTCGTTGTTCATCATGCTTGCCGGATTGATTTGTATCAATCGGCTTCCGATTGCTGAATTTCCCGAAGTTGCGCCGCCGACGGTGGTCGTGATGACCGCGTATCCCGGCGCAAGCGCGGAGGTGATCGCCAGTACGGTCGCCGCGCCTATCGAAGAACAAGTCAACAGCGTCGAGGGACTCAGTTACTTTTCGTCCAATTCGGACAATTTGGGAAACTACAATTTAACGCTGATTTTCGAGTCGGGAACCGATCCCGATATGGCGTTGGTGAACGTGAATAACGCGATCAAACGCGCGGAACGTTTGCTGCCCAATGAAGTGATTATGAACGGTTTGCTGTCGTTCAAACGGACGGCGGACTTTCTCGGCATCGTGGCGTTTACCGGCGATCAGGAAAAAAATCCCGAACTGACCGATTTATTTATGAGCAATTATGTCGCCAACAATATTAAAGACGCCGTAACGCGAATTGACGGCGTTGGTCAGGCGTTCATTTTTGGCGAATCGAAATACAGCATGCGCGTTTGGCTTGATCCGCTGAAAATGCGGGCGTTGAACGTCAGCCCCGAAGAAGTGCAGGCGGCGATTCGCGGTCAAAATATTCAGGCGGCAACCGGTTCTCTTGGAACCGAAGGCGCAAGTAACGCGATGCAATTCAAACTGAACGCGCAGGGACGTCTCAAAGAAGCGTCGGAATTTGAAAATATTATTGTCCGTTCCGGCGCGCAAGGTCGGCAGATTCGGCTTTCCGACGTCGCGACGGTGGAATTGGGACAGGAAACATACGCCGGAAAACCTACGTTTAACGGAAATCCGGCGGTCATGATGGCGGTGATGAAATTGAGCGAAGGAAACGCCGTTGATATTATCGATAAAACAAGAGCGTTGATCGGCGAATTGGAAAAAAATTTCCCGGAAGGAATGACTTGGACGATTCCCTACGATACGACAAAATTTATCCGTTCCGCAATGAGCGAAATTATCGAAACGCTCGTTCTGACGTTCATCTTGGTTGTTCTCATCACTTATATTTTCCTGCAAGACTGGCGGGCGACGATTGTTCCGGCGGTGGCGATTCCCGTTTCGCTGATCGGAACGTTTTTATTCCTTTACGTGGTGGGAATGAGTATCAACACGTTGACCATGTTCGCGCTGATTCTTGTGATTGGTTCTGTTGTGGACGACGCGATTTGCGTTGTGGAATGTTGCGTCCGTTTGATTCAGGAAGAACGTCTTTCGCCCAAAGAAGCCGCGTTCCGAACGATGCGGGAACTCACCGGCGCGTTGATTGCCACGACGCTTGTTGTTATCGCGGTTTACACGCCGATTGCGTTTTACGGAGGAATGGTCGGAACGATTTATCAGCAGTTTTCTTTTACGATGTGCGTCGCGCTGGTCTTGTCGAGTATTGTCGCGCTGACGCTTTCTCCCGCGCTGTGCGCGCTGGTGTTGAAAGCCGATCATAAACTTCTTCCGGTGTTCAAACCATTTAACGCCGGACTTGATTTCACGCGAAACGGCTATCTTTTTGTTGGAGGTTTTCTGGCGCGGTTTATTCCGGCGACGATTGCGGTTATCGTTCTGATTTTATGCGGCAACTATTTCCTTTACGACAAAGTCCCGAAAGGATTTTTACCGCAGGAAGATAAAGGCGGCGTGTTGTGCGAAGCGGTGTTGCCGCAGGGCGCGTCGTTGGTGCGGACTCAGGCAATTCTTGACGAACTTGTCGGGATAGTGAAACAGATTGACGGCGTGGAAGCCGTTATTGCCGTTCCGGGACAAAGCATGACGGCGGGAAACGGCGAGAATATGGGAATGTTTATCGCGCAGCTTGAAACGTGGGAAGATCGTAAAACGGTGAAAACCGCCATTGAGAGCATTCAAAAGCAGATCATGGAACGAACGGCGGCGATTGCGGAAGCGAAAATTTTAGCGTTGATTCCGCCGTCCATTCAGGGATTGGGACAAACCGGCGGCGTCACGTTTGCGTTGCAGGCGACCGGCGGACAAACACCGCAGGAACTTTCGCAGGCGGCGAATCAGCTTGCCGCAAAAATCATGGCGACCGGAAAAGCGATGATGGCAAGCACGTCGTTTGATACAAATACGCCGATGCTCAATCTTGAAGTGGATCGCGATAAAGCGGAAGCGATGAACGTGCCGATCAGCGCGATTTTTAATACGCTGCAAACGCAATTGGGTTCGATGTACGTCAACGATTTCAATTTGTTTGCAAAAACGTATAAAGTCAAAATTCAGGCGGAGCAGGAATACCGCGACAATCTGAACGTCGTTAGTCGTTTAACGGTTCCGGCGCGGGATGGTACGTTAGTGCCGGTGGATTCGGTCGCGGCGGTCGCGTGGTCGGTCGGTCCGCGGCAGATGGAACGATTTAATATGTTTCCCAGCGCGAATTTCAACGTGCAGGGGTTGCCCGGCGTAAGTTCCGGCGACATGATGCAAACGATTCAAGACCTTGTACGCAACGAATTTTCCTATGATTATCAGGTCGCGTGGACCAACCTGAGTTATCAGGAAAAACAAAATTCGGGACAAATCATCGTGATGATGATGCTTGCGATTGCGTTTGCGTATTTGTTTCTGGCGGCGCAATACGAAAGCTGGACGACGCCGATTTCCGTCATGTTATCGGTATCGACGGCGACATTGGGCGGTTTGATTGCGTTGAAAGTGTTAGGACGGTCGCTTGATATTTATTGCCAGTTGGGACTTCTCATGCTGATTGGTCTGACCGCGAAAACGGCGATTCTGATGGTAGAATACGCGAAGCAGTTGCGCGACGACGGGACGCCGCTTTACGAGGCGGCGATTGGCGGAATGCGGGTTCGGTTTCGCGCGGTGATGATGACGGCGTTATCGTTTGTGATTGGCGTTTATCCGATGGTGATTGCAACCGGCGCGGGCGCCGCCAGCCGACGTTCCATTGGCGTCACGACATTTTGGGGAATGATTGCCGCAACGATTGTCGGGATGATGCTTATTCCCGGCTTGTATGTGCTGACGCGGTCAATGTCCGAAACGACGAAACGACTTTGCGGTATCAAACTGCCGGAAACGAAAAAGACGGAATAAAACCCGGTTATTACGTTCAAAGTTTCTTTTCCTAGCGCTGCTGAAAACCATTAATAAACAAATTTGAAATATTTTTTCGACAGGATAAACAAAGATTGACAGGATTTTATAGAACGTCTTATCTTCTCAATCCTGTTCATCTTGTCTAAAAATAAGTTTTTAGAAGTTCTTATGAGTTTAATTTACAGACGTCCAACATCGTCGAAAATGACACACGACATAATATGCCAGCATACAAATCAACAAATGCGACCGAACACGTTTTTCCAAACGATGTTTTTATTTTGTTGACGGCATTCATCCGCAACACAATAACATGCCTTCTTATGGTTGGATTGAGAAGGGAGTTGAAGCGTTTGATGGACAAGTTGATTGAGACAACCCGGAATCCAAAACGATTTATAGGATACTGGACAACGCGAGTTATTATCACAGTAAAGACGTTGAAACGTATCGCAAAAAGTTAGGTAAAATAAAGTTCAAAGAATTTTCAGAGGCGTCTTTAGACTTCTTTAAAAACATAAAAAAGTACAAGGAGGAGTTACGGACTCTACTCAACGAAAAATTCCGCATCATAAAAAAAATAACTGAAAATTAAAGGAGGAAGAGTAGAATTGGTTGTTTTGTCGGAAAAATCAGTTTTATACTTTGAACGGTATTCCGTTTACTCTGTAATAAAAGGGCGTACTGATTTTGCGATAGGGTGTTCTTTGAATGTTTCTTGAATACAATATTTGAAGAAATCTAAATACTGAGAAATACCTTCAGACATTATTTTTCCTCCCAATGACAAAATGACGTAAGAAAAAGATAGAGAGATATAAGGATGGAACGGTTTTGTGAAACATAAATAATAGGAGGAATCATTATCCCATTGAAATGCCTCCTCGCTTTTTCTTTTCGCAAAGTCAAGCCATTGAGTTGGTTCTGCCCGAAGCTGTTCCAATACGTTTTCCGTGTATTTTTTCGACTGGTTCCCGTAAAATTTTGGATAGAACGATTCAAGAAACGGAATCAAATCTGTCTGAATCACCGATTCTTTAAGAGTAAAAATGATCGATTCCTCGTTTGTTGTCTCATCGTAAATATCCAGATCGTAATTGTTAGTTTGCAATTCCGTTCGTAATTCCTGAAGCGTAATTTTATTATGCTCCAAGTTTTTATTGGAAACGACAATTTGCTGAGCCAACCCAATTGCTAAAAATTGTCCCATAATACCGCCTTTTTGAAAAGAAGGTGTTAAAGCATCCGATTCAATAACTTCTAGATACTTTTTGTAGTAATCTTTCGGTGGAATTGTTGACAGTGAATCAAATTAACGATGGTCGCAAGGAGCAAACCCCGCCGTTAAATATCTGATTGCCAATAGCGGGACTTGCGCAGCGTTTGGAGTGTGGTATTCCATTTATTTCATCCACTTCGCTCAGTATAACTTAAAATTCACAAAAAACAAGTCAACACTAATTGTCTGCTGTGGAACTCCAATGCTGGTTTGCTGGATGGACCCGGCATAGGAACTCACAACCGAAACACAAGGGAATCTCGTAACCGTTCACGGCTGAATTTTTATTTTTTGCGTGGGTATCGTTTCGTATTTTTTTGTGATGTTATTTTTTAATTGGTTTCCTATTTTAGGAGTTTTGGAGGCGATTTTTCTTCCCAGTTTGCGTCCCTTTGCTGTCCAACACGACTTGCCGAATTGTTTGTTTCGCAAGATTGTTCGTAGGAGATAAGCCGCTCCGAATCAATAAAAAATATTCCGCCTCCCAATTTTTTAATCGTTTACAACACGCGCGGTAATTCAATTAGTTTGCATAAGCGTACTGAGTCGTAATTTGAGTTTGTTCTCCATTTCCGGATCAGTTTTGTCTGATAGTGCGTTTTCGCAAGTCAATCGTTTCGTTCTATTATCGTCCGTTCCACTTTCCAACGCTGATGTTGTATCTTGCCGTTTGCCAAATCCGTCCGTTTTACCGTTTCAAACTCTCAGCCATAATTCTCTTTCACAAATTTCCGCATTTTTTCGCCGGAATTTCGTCGTCGGCAAGGATTTTGTGCAATCGCGGAATATTCCGTCTTGCCGCTTTCGCAAGAACCAACTTCGCACCCTCGCGCTCTTGGATATTCGCCGCATGTACAACAATCATGAGAGAAAAAGTGAAGTTAATGAGTTTTGATAATAACAAGAGAACAACTCATTCACTGAAGAATAGCGCTTTTATACCAATTTAATGCAAGCGCTTTTATCCAAAGCTACCAAGTTATCACTCTTTACTATTAGCGACAAACAGGGAGACATGTTTTTTGAAAAAAATATGTCGCTACAAAAAAAATACTCAATAACAATTCAAAAAAACAGGAAGATTAACTTGAAACCACTGGCGTTACGTGCTTTAATTGATTAATAAATAACGCCCCAATGGATACAGTTTTTTTGGATATAAAATGAACAACCTTACAAAGAATTATTTTCGCTCGACGCAAGGACGCGTGATTCTATTATTTCTGGCGGCGGTTTTGTTGCCGGTTGTCCTTTGCGTTTCGATTACGGTGGGAGCGGCGGCGGTTCCGCTGCGCGAGACAATCGCCGTTTTCTTGGGTTGGGGAACGGAAGAACGATTCGCGCGTATTATCATGAATATCCGGTTGCCTCAAACTCTTGCGGCAATTCTTGCCGGAGCGGGACTCGCAATTTCCGGCGCGACAATGCAAAGCGTTTTGCGAAATCCGCTTTGTTCGCCGTTTACGTTAGGAATTTCCAGCGCGGCGGCGTTTGGCGCGGCATTGACGCTTTTATTCGGCGGCGGAAAAATTGTCTCGCAAGACAACACGCTAATCCATCCCGGTATGCCGCAAAGCGTCATTTCGCTTGGCGCGTTTTTCGCGTGCCTTCTCACGAGCGCAGCGATTTTCGCTCTTGCTCAATTACGCGGTTCGCGCTCGGAGACAATCATTTTACTTGGCGTGGCGTTCAGTTCGTTGTTTTCCGCCGGCTTGATGTTTCTGCAATATTTCGCCGACGAATCGCGGCTCGCGGCGATTGTTTACTGGACTTTTGGCGATACCGCTCGCGCCACGTGGAATACGATTTTGCTTTTGACGATTTGCATTGTTCCGGTTTCCGCTTATTTCCTTTCGCAGTCATGGAATTACAACGCATTGGTTTTCGGCGAAGAAACGGCGTTAGGACTCGGTGTTCCGGTACGCCGCGTGCGGATAACGACTATGATTTTCTCATCGCTGCTGACGGCATTGCTAGTCTCGCTTCTCGGCATTATTGGATTTGTCGGATTAGTCGTGCCGCATCTCGCACGGCTTTGCATTGGTTCGGATCATCGTTTTTTATTGCCGTTTTCATTGGTTGTCGGCGCGCTTTTGCTTTTAACCGCCGATTTATTCGCTCGTTTGATTCTCGCCCCGCGCATTCTTCCGGTTTCTATTTTGACCGCGTTTATCGGCGTTCCGGCGTTTCTTTCTTTATTGCTCGGAAAGCGAGGGATATAATTTCCCGCAAGCCGCAAAGGAAGGTTTCAGGTAACAGGTTCCAGATACCAGGTATCAGGGTTGGTTTTCAACACGGGAAAGTACGAAAATTCTACGAAGAAAGGCGAGTGGTCAAAAAAAACGTCCCAAACCCAAGACGGGAACTCCCCAATTCATTTTGGAACGTTGCCAACTCGATTTAAGAAGATGGAATGTCAAAAATGGTATAAACTTATTTTCACTTTCAAAGACGAACCGGTATAATTTCCCTTTTGTCGTTTTTCCTGAAAACTTATTGACAAATTTCCTTAAAGTATTACACTCATTGAACGTTGATTTTGTTTCGAATGTTGTCATTTTTCATTGTTCCAGAAATTGAAAGTGTACGAAAACCGTATGTTTCGGGTTTATATAGCAGGCATAAGTTCTTATCTCCCAGAGAATTGCGTTCACAACAACGATTTATCCGAAACGCTCGACACTTCGAATGATTGGATTGTTTCGCACACCGGAATTTCGTACCGTCATCTTGCCGCCGAACACGAATCGCCGTCGTCGATGGGAATTGCCGCCGTAAAAGACGTTTTGCAAAAAACGGGAATTGCGGCGGAAGAACTCGGCATGATTCTTCTCAGCACGACTACGCCGGATTACGCGCCGATTCCATCAACCGCGTGCGTCGTTCAGGACGCAATCGGCGCGAAAAACGCGGTAGGGCTGGATATCACGGCGGCGTGCGCCGGATTTGTTTACGGTATTGAGTTGGCGCGGGCGTATATGCAGATTCACCAACGTCCGATTTTAGTTGTCGCGACCGAAATGTTGTCGCGAGTCACCGACTGGAACGACCGGAAAACCTGCGTTCTTTTTGGCGACGGCGCAGCGGCGGCGATTTTACTTCCTTCGCCGGATGGAGAACGCGGCGTTGTCGAATCGCTGTTGAAGAGCGATTCGTCGGGTAAAGACGTTCTCAAAATCGAAGGCGGCTGCCGAACTTCGACTTCGCACACGGACAACATTCCTCTGACGATATTCATGGACGGCAAAAGCGTTTTCACATTTGCGATTCGCATTCTTCCGGCGGTTATCACGCAACTGATGAAAAATAACGGTCTGACAATCGACGATATTGATTGGATTGTGCCGCATCAGGCAAATTACCGCATCATTCACTCGGCGGCGAATCGGCTCGGCGTTCCCGAATCGAAATTCTTTATTAACGTTCAGAATTTTGCGAATACCGCGTCGGCGTCAATTCCGATTGCGCTGGTCGATATGGAACATCGGGGACTTCTCAAGCCGGGACATAAAATTATCACCGTCGGTTTCGGCGCCGGACTCTGTTACGGCGGAAATCTTATCATTTGGTAGTCAATTTTTTCTATGCCGGACGCGGGCGGCGCTCTGTGATTGAAACAATTATTAACCCAACTTTAAAAACTCTTCGTGGTTCTTCGCGACTTCGTGGTGAAAATTAACGCTCGCTTGCGTTTTCCGCTCTGGTTTTAGGAATCAGATTCCAGCGTGAGTTTGCCGTTTGTTTTCGCGGCTTCGCAGGGAAAAATAACTCATTTGCTCAACGTTTTGTTTTATCCGCGACACAATAAAGCCGCGTCTGTCGGCGGAATGGAACAAGCGGGATGCGTTTTACCGTAATGAAGATAAGAATGAAATGCAACAAGAATCCGTTGCGTCAATTTTTCAACAGATTCGTCGGGCAATTGATGGAAAAGCCGGACGTCGGGATACCAAGGCGAATTGTCTTTCGATAAGCGCCAACGCCAATCGCATATTTGCGGAAGTATCACCCAACACGGAACGCCCAGCGCCGCCGCAAGATGCGTCTGAAAACCGGACGGCGCAACGACTAAATCCAACGCCGCAATAAGCGCCGCAAGATCGTCAAGATCGGACGTAAACGCCTCTGGAAAAAATCTCACATCGGCGGGCGCGTTTTCACAAAATTCTCGCCATTCTTTTTGGCGGCTTCCGTGTTGCAAACTGATCCAAGAGACGTCGCCGCCCGACGTCGTTAGTAATTTTTCGAGCGTTTCTTTCGGAATCCGGCGTTGTTCTATCGGTTCGTGCGACCAAGTTCCTTCCCAAAAAATACCGACTTTTCGTTGACCTCGTTGTTCGGCGAGACGCTTTTTCCATTGTGCGGTTTTGCCGGCGGCGGGAATGAAATAAGGAGAATGAGATTCGGGAAATTGACGAAAATCGGAACGGAAAAATCGTGGCAAACTTCCAAACGCAACTTGCGTATCCCAATAAATTCCCGGAAATTTATCGGGAACAATGGGTTGATCGCTTGCGCGGATGATCGTCATGTTGGGAAAAGAGCGGACAAAGAGAGAATAAAGTATCGGATTGCACTCGACGTAACAATGTCCGACTTTTTCCGCCAACTCGCGAAGGCAAGACGCAAAAAGGATTTCAGAACTGACGCCGCCTTCGCCGTAAGCCAAAACGGAATCCTCTTTCACGCATTCGCCGTTCCAATCAGGCAAAAAATGATGATTCCATGTTCCCGATTCGCACAATCGGCGCGCTTCAAAGCCAAGCCATCCGCGTTCCAGTTCGCCGTTGGCTAAAAGCGATTGTCCGTAACCGTATAACGCTCGAATGTGGTTGGAATTGCGTGAAATAACGGATTCAAAATGCGGAATCGCCTCGCTGAAATTGGCGGAAGCGTAAAGCGATTCGGCTAAAAGAAATTGAGCTTCTTCGGAACGCGGATCAAGTTTTAAAACTTCCCGCGCGGCAGAAACGGCTTTTGGATAGTCTTTTGCAATATGAGCAATATGAGCCATCGTCAACCACGTCGCGCAGTCGTCCGGCACGATTTGAACAACGCTTTGAAAGGAATCCAAAGATTTTACATATTCCCCCAATTCAAAATAAATATTCCCAAGCGCCAAATACGGGTCTTGCCAGTTGGGTCGGATTTGCGCCGATTCTTGTAAAGATTCAATCGCGGAATCCATACGCTGCATTTTCCGAAAATTCAAACCGCAGAGTAAATAGAGCGTGCCGAGCAACTCTATTTCTTTCGCGTTGACGTCCGGCAACGATTTTAAAAGAGGAATCGCTTTTTGAAAAAATTCGATTCCTTTTTCTAATTGTCCCAAACAAGTATAAATTTCGCCGAGCGCGGCGCAATAATGAATGTTTTTGGAATTTTTATCAAATAATTGCGAATAAAGCGGCAACGCTTCGTTCCATTTTTGTTCAAGAAACAATTTTTTTGCTTCTGCTTCATTCGGTTTCATTCGCTTTTCCTTTTCCAAAAATCAAAAAACTTTGTTTATTTTCCAGAAACGCAGGAATTTTCATCGAAATTCCGTACCAACAAATGGATTATCGGCAAAGAAAACGATTTAATTGATACAATCCGTATATTCCCCGAATTTTCAAAAAATCTTAAAAATTCAACAATTCGTATTGACGTTGCCGACCGATTATTTGCGCATAATAAAGGTTAATACACTTTACTGAATTGACAAAGTCGCTGTGATTTTTGCTCGTCAGTTTCAAAAAACAAAAAAATTTAGAAGGAATTTCGACTATGAAAAAGTTGAACAAAGCGTTTAATTTTTTTGGACTTCGGCAGAATGCATTGGGGGGAGCGGGTACGCAAAATGGCTAACAAGCCGTATTTTACGTACTGTAACGCTCTTTTTTGCCCGCGTTATTGCGAACATTTTTGCTCGTATGATTGCAGGCGCTTCCGTCCATTTGGGAAAGAGTTTTGCCCGATTCGGAAAGAATTTTCTCTGTTTGGGAAACCGTTTTCCCGGACGTCTTGTCCGAAAACGTCTCACAGGGAGAGCGGTAATTTGGTAATTTTAGATAACAGCGCTTGCATTAAATTGGCAAAAGAGTTATTCTTCGGTGAATGAGTTGTTCTCTTGTTATTATCAAGACTCATTATTTTCAACTTAACTTTTTCATTCCCTTTAACTTGCATTTTTTTCTCATGTCCGCTTCACAACTCCAAAATTATCCGACTGACCTGTCCGTGATTATTTTCATAAGTTCAAGCGTAATCACATATTAGAAGAGATTAACGAAACGCTTTGTAAACAAGTCCGCGTTCAAGAGGGCGGCATGAAGAACCAAGTCTTGCTCTGCTCGACAGTCAATCCGTCAAATCTGCCTGCACCGCTGGAGAACGCGGATATGATGCGGGAAAAAAATCAAGGGGATTAAGCAGCATTTTCTCGTTGACGTTTTGGGCTTGATTCTCTGTATTGTTCAGACAAAATTGATCCGAAAATTGAGAATAAACTCAAATTACGACTCAGTACGCTTATGTAAACTAATTGAATTACCGCGTCTGTTGTGAGGCGCTGAAACCTAACGCATCCGCTTTTAACATTGATATTCGGAACAAGTTTAATAAACCGCGAATGTGTCGTCAATTTCTTTCGCCCAAGAGTTCGTACCGTCCTTCAAGTTTGCAATACGTCCCTCAAAGCCCGCGTCGCGCAACGCACGAATCGCTAACTCGCTACGGATACCGATTTTGCAAATAAACACGTGAAACAAATTCGGATCAAACTCGTCCTTTCGTCGAACGACTTGACCAAACGGAATATATTTTGAACGCGGCAACGTTCCCATTGCGATTTCGTGCGGCTCGCGAATATCGATAATTTGAATCGTCTCCGATTCGTCGTCCAGCAAACGCTTCAACTCGACCGCGTCAATCGACTCAATCGGCGCTTCGTTGACTCGTTTCTTCAAACCGCAAAATTCTTCGTAGTCGATAAGTTTTGTAATCTCCGGCTCCTCTCCGCAAATCGGACATTGCGGGTCTTTTCGTAATTTCAATTCGCGGAATTTCATTTTCCACGCGTCGAAAAGCAGCAAACGGTTCGATAACGTTTCGCCGCCGCCGAGCAGCGTTTTAATCGTTTCGTTTGCCTGAATACAACCAATAATACCAGGCAACACGCCGAGAACGCCGCCTTCGCTGCATGTCGGCACCAACCCCGCCGGCGGCGGTTCGGGATACAAACAACGTAAACAGGGACCATCTTGATAATGAAATACCGTCGCCTGCCCCTCGAAACGAAACACCGAGCCGTAAATATTCGGTTTGTCAAGCAACACGCACGCGTCGTTGATCAGATACCGCGTTGCAAAATTGTCCGTTCCGTCAACAATCACATCGTAATCTTTGAAAACTTTCAGCACATTCGTCGAATTGAGTTGAATTTCAATCGGATTGACTTTGACAAACGGATTGATACCTTCGAGTTTATCTTTCGCGGACGCAACTTTCGGGCGATCAATATCGCGCGTTGTATGAATGATTTGACGCTGCAAATTCGTTTCGTCCACCGTATCGTAATCAATCACTCCAATCGTTCCGACTCCGGCGGCGGCAAGATAAAGAGCAATCGGCGAACCAAGACCGCCGGTTCCGACAACAAGAACTTTACCGTCTTTAATCTTCTCTTGACCTTCAACGCCGACTTCCGGCAAAATCAAATGCCGACTGTATCGCGTTAACTCTTCGCGTAAAAGTTGAGACATATATATAATAATACTGTTAAGGACGTTAAGGGGAGTAATCCCATTTCACGGCAGACGCGGTTCGCGTCTGCCAGCGTAATGTGATAAATATAAATCGAATAACCGACTCTGTCAATCGGTTCAAAATTGAGAAAATAACGATACTGCTTTTCGCAGTCGTAAATGTAATTGACGCTTAAAGCGTACCAGATATACCTTAAACGGCCAGGAATTGCACGTATTTCAAAGACTGGAACTTGAGAGTCATGAGAGTTTTGAGTTCGTCGCGGTACTTTTCGTTGCTGTTTGCAATGCAATCGTCAATCGCGTTGCAGAAACACTCGAAATCATTGTAGAAATGATTGTATTCCGTAGTCCTTTTAAAAATCGCACTTTTTAAATAAGTGAAAATTATCGGATAGAGTGGTCAAGAAATCGTTTGCGTACTTTTTTCGAGAACGAAAAAAGTTCTTGCAACGACCAACAAAATCAGAAAATTCCGGATAATATTTGTTGTAAAGTATCTTCTTCTTAAAAAATCCCCCT
>JAISZO010000178.1 GCA_031269105.1 Planctomycetaceae bacterium
ACACTGTAAACTTGTCGAAGATTTGGCGATTGAGCTTGGCGTCACGTTGCGGTTTCTTCCAAGCTATTCGCCGAACCTGAATTGGATCGAGCGGCTGTGGAAATTTGTGAAGAAGAAGAAGTGTCTTTACAACACTTATTATGAAACCTTCGACGACTTCAAAACTGGTATCAACGACTGCCTCGACCGAATCGAAACCGATTACAAAAATGAAATGAAAACCCTCATGACGCCAAGATTTCAAAACCTTAAAAACGGAATGTTATTGGCGTTGTAAAGTATATTTAGATCTTTCGTAAAAGGTCAATTTATGAACGGATTAAGTATAATTCTATCGGGTTGAACCAAAAAAAATTCCAAAATAACCCAAAACTCAAACTTCAGCATAAAAATTCGCGTTTCTAGAAGTTCCCATATGAAAATTATTCAACTGATAGGTATTGTTGGCAATCAGCGCAATGATACGCTACTTTCCGAAACGACCGTTTCAAAAAAGTGTTCAAATTGCGAAATAACTTCATTCCGTTTAAATAACAAATCGCTTTTTTCATGAATTTGCGAGGAAATCAATTGATGATATTCTTTATCCGTTCCAAGAAGAACGGCGGTGCGGACATATTCATCACGATTGGTTGTTATCGGTGCGTTTTCAAGTTTCATCGTTTCATAATACGAATAAGGATAACGCTGAATCAAAAGCGAACCGGTTTGCGTTATACAAGGAACGCCGAAAGATAACGCATCATAAGCCGTAATTCCTCCGGAATAAACGGATGAATCTAAAATCATTGTCGAAGCCGCTATCAAACAATTATAGCGTTGCGGCGATTGCTTTGGAATAAAGATCATTCGGCGAAAAAGCGTTTCACCGATATTGCGTTTCATGCGGTTTTGAAATTTTTTCGCCAATATCGGCGAATCTCCCATCAATAAGAGAATGTGTCCTTTCGGATCATTTTCGAGAATCTCCTTCAAATAGAAATCATAATCAGGATAGTATTTTGACATACGATGCGGACAAAAATAAATCGCATCTTTTTCCGGCAATTCTAATTCTCTTCGTGAATATGTTTTCGGAATCTTCATTCGCGGCTGAAAAGTCGGGGCTTCATTGATAAGAAAAAGTTTTTCCGTATAATGTTCTTGTGCATTTTCAATCTCTGCCAAGTTATGGGAAAGTGAATAATCAATCTGTTTCAAACCGCTTGTTCCATGCGTTCCCCAAGACGTACATTGAATCGGCGCAAGCCGCGTCATCGGAAGAAAAAAATTCCAAACATCTGCGCCAACTTTCCAATAATAGATAATGTCGCATTCTGATTCGCGTATTGTTTGGACGGCGTTTTCAAAATGCCATGCGAACATGACATGCTGAATTTCATTATCCTGCGAAAAATTTTTGTAACGGTTTTTCGTAGATTGGTGATAAATCAGTACGATTTCAAAACGATTGCGGTTAAGACGTCGAACTACTCCTGACATATAACGCAGAAATCCGCCTTCATGTCCCGGCGTAACAAGAAAACCGACACGGATTTTTCCGTTTCGGCGTTTGAGAAATGGAAACTTGGGACGATGAAATACTTGAAAAGACGGCAAAAAAAATTCCGCAAACTTTTCTTTGATTTCGCGGCAGCAACGATTATGATGCGGCAGATGAAATGAGGAAGTAAAGCCGTCATAAACAAGCGTCCGCCAATCGTAAATTTTTTGTTCCGCAATTGCGGAGTCTAATTCATTATGAAGATTTTGCCAATAATTATCAATTTGCCGTGTGTTATCGAAATAAATTGGACAATACCAAAGGTGTTTCCAACGCCACAACGATTTTCCGTTTGGCAAAAATGATGCTTGCGTGAATTTTTGTTTTGCTTCGTTTATTTTTCCCGATTCGCCGAGTAAAATAGCGTAACGATGTTGAATTTCCACATTGATCGGCTGCGATTCGGCAATCGGCGCGAAATACTCTGCGGCGGTTTCATAACGGTTTGACGACGCATAACATTCTGCAATTTGTCGGCGGAGTGAAATATCATCTTTTCGTAAATCAAGCAATTTTTGAAGAATTTTCGCACATTCAAGATACTGCTTTTCGCGACGCCGAAGTTCGGCAAGATGAGAAAGAGCGTCGGAATGATTTGGTACAGACGTCAAAGCGTTATTCAAAGAATATGCGATTTTTAAATTTTCTTCATTTAATAGTAAAAGAATTTGTCCCAAATTTGCCCATGCGTCCGCATAGTTAGATTTCAGTTTTATTGCGTTTTCGTAAGCGGTTTTTGCTTCTTGATTTCGTCCAAACATTTTGAGAACAACGCCGTAATTATTCCAATAAACAGCTTTTGTTTTGCAACAAGAAATTGCTTGTTCAATGTTATGAAGTGCAGTTTCATAATCTTTTTGCGTCATTGCAATCAAGCCAAGAAAATGTAATGCGCCCGCATGATTTTCTTGCAGCGATAAGACCTCTTGATAATAGGTTGTTGCTTTTGTAATGTTGCCTTGTTGGTGATACATTATCGCTTCCTGATAAATTTTATCAATATGAAATTTCGATTTGATAGAATCTTTTTGAATGTTGGAAAACAATAGATTTGACATAGTAAAGTAAAAATATTTTTTTAATCATGGCACAATTTTAAGTGATTCCAGCGGCGGCAAAGGCGGTAATTTTGGTGAAAGTTCTTTTTCTTGAGGCAAAATACCTTCTCGTTTTATTGAAATCTGTTTTAATGGTTCCCATGAATCTAATAATTGCTGTGCGATTTGTCCAAGCATTTTAGGAGTTGAACTACCGTTACCGCTTCTAGGTCCACTTCCAGCCGATGGAGGAAAAATATCATGAACATACTCTAAAAAGAAAATATCCGAAAATAATTGTTTGTATTCTTCCGGGTAGTTCTTTTTTAATAATTCCATTTTTTCTTTGCGTGAAGAAATATTTACGAGGTCATTATATGGTATTTCCTTATATGGTATCCATTCTTTAATATTTAGTAATTTATTGTTAATACATTCTCGTAATTGACTAGAATTTCTTTCTTGAATTGTCTGCGGTGAAACTTCTATTGCAGGAAAAGCTATTTGTTGATTGTCAACAAATCTTTCTACAATCTTTTTATATTTGAAATGCGTTATTTCATCAGCAATTTTTCTATTTTCAGTATCGAAATTATGGTAATTAAGTCCAAGCCAACTTCTATAAGACAAGAGTGTTCTAAAATTAACATCTTCTCCTGTTTGATCCCTACGTTCTCTGTATTTTTTTAATTCCTCTTGATTACCGCTGAAAACAAAAGGTTTTTCCTTTGACCATGGAAACGAATAAACATAAATAACCGTCAATAG
>JAISZO010000247.1 GCA_031269105.1 Planctomycetaceae bacterium
TTATAAATCCTGGCGAGTTGACGCTCAATCGCAAACGAGGCAAACGAATCTTGCGACATGATATACGCTTCTCCCGAAAAAATTTTATTCTAATCTATGCGACTCTTTTGAATAGGATCGGTTGTGAGAGGTTGCCCATTATTTTATTCCTTATTTTCGCAACTCGCAATTGTTGTAATAAAAACCGAAATTTCAATTTATATTTGGGACAAATTGCCCGCAACAAAAAAAATATTGAAGAGGAAAAAATTCCTTGTATCTGTCTTTCGGAAGAATTAACAAAAAAAGCCGGTTTACCGTCACAAGAGAAAAAGTACGCGATTGCCGGAGTTCCGACAATGTTCCTACATAAAGAGTTTGAGAAGTCGCCGAAAAATCTTGCCTTTCGTCGTCTTTGTGGTAAAATGCCTGCTTGTTCTATTTTATTGTCGTCGCATTGGAACATAAAATTCATGTCAGTCATTTTCATTAAGGGCGGGCGAGTTGTCGATCCCTCGCAAAATCTTGATAAAGTCGTCAATATCCGCATTGCAAACGGAAAGATTGAAGAAATCGGCGTTTCGGTTTTGCCAAAGCCAAACGATCCGGTGTTGAATGCGCAAGGGAAAATTGTCGCGCCGGGATTGATTGATATGCACGTTCATCTCCGCGAACCCGGTCGGGAAGAAGACGAGACAATCGAAACCGGAACGCTTGCGGCGTTACACGGCGGATTTACGTCGGTGGTTTGCTGTCCCAATACCGAGCCGCCGCTTGATTCGCCGGGAACGCTGGAACTCGTGCGGCAATTGGCAAACCGCGCGGGAAACAGTAATGTTTACGCAATGTGCTGTATCAGCAAAAACCGCGAAGGAAAAGAACTCGCAGAACTCGGCATGCTGTTTCAAGCCGGAGCGGTGGCGTGCAGCGACGACGGTTCGCCCGTAACCGACCCTGAACTGATGCGGCGGGCGCTTGAATATTGTCTGATGTTCGATAAGCCGGCGCTCAATCACGCGGAATCGCTTCCGTTGACTCAAGGCGGCGTGATGCACGAAGGAAAAGTTTCGATGCTGCTCGGTTTGCGGGGAATGCCCGCGGCGGCGGAAGACGTGATGGTCGCCCGCGATATTGCGTTGGCGGAACTGACCGGCGGACGTTTGCATGTGATGCACCTTTCAACGGAACATTCCGTGCAAACGGTGCGTCGGGCGAAAGAACGCGGAGTCCGCGTAACCGCCGAAGTCACGCCGCATCATTTGACGTTGACCGATGAAAAACTTCATTCGTTCAATTCCAATTATAAAATGAATCCGCCGCTGCGAAGTCAACGGCATGTCGAGGCGTGTCTCGAAGGTCTGCGGGACGGAACGATTGACGTGATTGCGACGGATCATGCGCCGCACGCTTTGGAAAAAAAGATGCAGGAAATTGACCGCGCTCCGTTTGGGATTGTCGGTTTGGAAACGGCGGTCGCGGCGCTGACGACGCAATTGATTCATCAGGGAATTTTGACGTGGACGCAGCTGATCGAAAAGACGACGCTGAATCCCGCGAAAATTCTTGGACTGCCGAAAGGAACTCTGGCGGTCGGCGCCGACGCGGATATTACGATTATCGATCCGAACCGGAAATGGACGGTCGCGGAATCGGAATTACATTCCAAGAGTAAAAACTCTCCGTATTTGGGCGAAGAACTGACCGGACGCGTAACCGCCGTGATTCTCGGCGGGAAATTGCGGTATGAAAAATGACGGGAAACCGTCGCCGTATGCCGCTAAACATATTTCACCGTAACAAGTTTTTCTTCTTTTTCAAGGCGGTCGATAAGATGAGGCACAAGAACTTTTCGCGAGAGAACGCCTCTTTGTAAAAAAGAAATATCTTGATTCGCGTTATTCTCCGCGCCGCCGACAATAAAATTCACACGGTCGGCAATGCTGAAAAGAAGACGTAATTCCGTCACTCCGCTGTCTTCATTCAATTTGGAAACGTCTTCGTCCATAATGTTATAAACCTGATTGAGCGTAAGCGCTCCTTCCGTCACAAGATCAATACCGTTGATCGCGTAACGCGGCGGCGCAATGTTACTGGTCGGTTCTTGTTCCACTTGTAACGTTTCGTCAAGGTATTGGGCAACGATTCCCGCCGTTGTTCCTCCGCAAACCGCTTTAATTCCCGGCGTCTCTAAAAATTGTTTGACGACGTCGGCGTCGACGTTTCTGTCGCACGGAGGACCGGTGAAAATGTTCAGCGTTTGACCGTTTCGGCAATAAGCCAATACGACGCTGCAATCGTCGCCGTAATCGCTTCGCGGAACGGTTCTTTGCGTTTTTCCGTAATATCCTGTATTCGTCGGAGAATACGGCGAAAAACGCGCGGCGGAATGCGTTGTTTGATGTTGATTTTGATCGCTGAAAAATCCCTTCCAACGTTGCAACGCCTCTTGATGCAAACGATGCGGAATTAAGGTCGGCTCCAAATTTCTTGCAAGACAATTGCTCACGAACCGAACAACGCCGTCGGTTCCCCATTCGGAAAAAGACGCATGACCAATTCCCGATTGCGTAACGCCGTCGCTCATCAATAAGATTCCTTCGTGAACGTCCAACTGACAATTACTTTCGATAGCTAATCCGCCCGGAAGCGAAAACGGACGATTCGCCAGCGCGGACGCGCAGCGCCGACCAACAAGAATAGGAGCGGGAGCGTCGTAGGAAAGGACGGTCGCGTTGCCGTCGGGACGAATTCGCGCAATAGAAAACGCCGCAAACGGTTTGTCGGGATCGCGGGAGCGCTGCATTGTCGCGGCGACTGTCGAAAACGCTTTTCGTAATGAAAATCCCTGCGCCGCCGATTCAAAAAGCCGCGCAACGCACATCTGCGCGCCGATATGAGCGCGAATCCCGGAACCAAGACCATCGGCGCATACGATAAGCGTTCCCGCAATTGTACGGCGGCAAGAAATGACGTCGCCGCAAGGCATTCCTGATTTCTTTGGGCTTTGCACCATCTCGACGTCAACATGAATATAATCGCTGGACATTTCTTTCGGCGAATGTTTATTTGTAACTATTCAGTAACACATTCGGAATAATTTTAAGTTTATCTTTGACAACCTTATTTTCACCACGAAGAACCGCGAAGGTTCACGAAGATTTTTAGTTTTTAACATTTAACTCTCCCGTGATTTCCGTGTTCAAAACAATACAAACAAGAACCGGAATCCGATTTTTAAAATAGGCTCGTCATAAAATATTTTTCACGCAAAGGCGTTGAGTCGCAAAGGGGGATTCTGAAATAAAATCTTTGTGACTTTGCGTCTCTGTGAGAAACAAAAAATATAAAGTCTTTGGCTACTGATTTTGTTTTGTATCGTTACGTTTATTTCATCGGGGATTTGTTTTTTATCGGAACTTCAATCGGCAAAGCGTTCTCCCGCCATGCAACGGAAATGATCTCGTTCCCGTAATACTCGTCTGTCGCGCGGTTGACGCGAAACGGGCGTCCGGTCGCCGGATGAATCTCATATTTTTCCGTCGGTTGATTCATCGCCTTGCTTATCGCTAACGTCCACGCCTGAGCGCGGATTCTATCTTCCGCCAACCAAAGCATGATTTTGCGAACGTCCCGAAAAAGAAGAGTTCCCGCTACAATAGGATATGTTTCGACGTCGCTGCGCAGCGTTTCAATTTCGTCTTCCCATCGCGCCAACAACGCAAAACGTTTTTCCAACGGAAGACGATTGATTTGAATGAGTTTGTTCATCTGCCGTAAATAAAAGAATTCGTCGGAGTCGCATCGTTTTCGAATCGTTTGTTCGATATTGAACGGCGAACCGATTTTTTCAATTGCCGCCATATCTTCCGGCGCAGCGATTTCATACAATCCGCCGCGTCTGACAACTTCATAAAACCAAACGCCGCTTGCGCGTTCTCCTTCAAATAATAAAGTATCCGACGGCCATGCCTGAAGTTGTCGTTCCAAAAGTTGAAGAATTTTTTGCATTGCGTCGCGGTCAAATTCAGGATTTCGAACAAGCGTCTGTAATGTATCCAACGCATTTTCACGAATGAACAAAGCCGTCAAACGCAAATTGATTTCTCTTTGACGAGCCGCAATTTCCGCCGTTTTCAAAATGTAACATAAAGCGTTGACGGCGTCGGTAATATTTGCCTTGTTTTCTATCGTTTTCGGATCGGTTTTTTTAGACGTTTTTGACAAGTCGCTTATTTGATCTAACGTTAAACCGGTCGTCGCGCGGGCAATCTCGTATTCTTCGAGATGAACATATCCCCAAAGAAGATCGCGATCTTCCTCTTTCAATCCGAATCCGTGTTTATCTTTCGAATAAATCGGCTGCATATCCGACGCCGGATCGTTCAGAATTTGCCGGATTCGACGTCGTCTGGCGTTGTAATTCTGCAACATAATCAGATGATTTTCAAGTCCCAGTAATCCAATTTGCCAAGGAGTTCTGGCAATGTCGCGCCGCAACGATTTTAATTCTATCTCCCAATTCACTTCGCGAAACGCGTCCGCTAACGCCCGCCGCAAATCGTTTTCGATAGAAATATTTTTATTCATCAATTGATTCAACGACGTTCCTTCACGAATGATTGCAAGAAGTTCTTCGTTGATTTCCGCATTTTTTGCGGCAAGCGTCGCGTCAATTTCCGGAAATTCCCGCACAATTTCTTCTTGCGCTGAACGATCGGACGGCGCAAAAAGCGAAAAGATTCCGAAACCAATCGACGCAACAATCAAAAACGCGCCAACTACGCCGACAAACATAACGAGAAAACGGTTTGACGCCAGCGCGTCGGTATCTTTTACAGGATTGCGAAAGCGAGGCGTCGGCGTTTTATCTTCTTGACCAGACAACGACGACGTAACAAAAGAATGAACCGCCGATAAATTTTTGTCCGGTAAATTTTTATAATTTTCCGAGTTCTCCGACATTTGCTATCTTTTCATAACAATGGATTCCAACAAATGAATATCTTCCATTGTAAACATTTCACCGGCTTTTGGCAAATGAAGACGTCCCGAATTTTCCGAAGTTTGCGGATGGCTTTTCGTTTTTTCGGCAGAAGATCGTTTTTCCTGAAGATATTTAGGAGTCGGCGAAGCGACCGCGTGTTTGTCTGTCCGTGAAATTCGTTGTTCCGACAAAATATCGACTGTTGGCGGAGTTTGCGATTTGGGAAATAAATGCGGCGAATTTTCCGTTTCCGCTTCATGCTGTTGCCGATGAATACATTCAAACGACCGGCTGTTTAATCCGTATCCATTGGACAAATTGTATTGAATGGCAACTGCGGCAATTTCCGATGAAATTTGTCCTACCGGTTCCGCTAACGAAGAAAACGCTCTTTCGCCGGGAATTGGCGAAAGCAATACTTTTCCATTGTTTTTTCCATTTTCGGAAAACGCTTGGTTTTCTTTTTGTACTTCTTCAAAATGAATTTCTTCCTCGTTTTTACCAGACATTTTTTTAACTTCCGTATCTTCAAAATGAGAAAAAGATTGCCGCGACGAAACGATAACTTCTTCTTTGAGATTTTTTTCTTCTGGAGTTTGAATTTGTTGCATAGATTCAAGAGACGATTCGGCTGGAGATTCTTGAATAATTTCTTTAACTTCGGACGATTTATCATTGTCGGTAGAACGATTCGCCTGCTGTCGGATTTCCGGTTGAAATAATTTATCCAAAAGAATTTGAACGACCATGCGATCATTTTTCAAGGAATCGTCGTCAATGGCTTTCTTCAAATACTCCGGTTCGACAAAAATCGGCAATGGATCGTTCAACTGATTTTCCTGCAATAGTTTATGAATGACTCGCTTCTCGATAAAATTCAAATGATGAACTTTACAAAGTTGTTTGTATAAACTCCAAGGATTATCCGCGTCAATTTTTTGAAAATAAGAACAAATCTGATAAATAACCCAAATTATCAAAAGCGAAGCAAAAACAGTTATCGTAACAGGAAACCAATAAGGGACTGGCGGTTTAGGATTCGCGGTAAAATGTTTGTTGATCCCGTCAATAATTTCTCTGCCCGTACTAGGTTCTACAGCCCAAACCGCAGATAAAATCAAACATAACTGCAAAAATACAAAACAGTTACATATTATCCGAATAATAGATATTTTACATTTCAAAACGTTCATAATATGCCCTAACTTCCTTGTTCGGCAAAAAATTATTGTAAACGTTACAATAAAATCACGCTCTTTTTGTCCATGATTCTTATCTTTTATCGTAAAAGATAATGTAAAAAACTAAAGTAAAAATCCTCTTTGGGTATTTTTGGCGTATTTTTCCTATTTTAATATATTAACTTTGCGAGATTTATTTTTACCCCGAAGTTTCAGCGTTTGAATAAAATAATACAATGCAACACGTTATACACTAATCTTTTTTATTACGTTTTCCGTTTCCAACGTCGGCAATTCGGACAAACAAGCGTCGGGCGCGTGATACCGTCGCCGAGTGAAATTGATTTCAAGCTCATCGCATCGCCGCATCGCGGACAATATTTCGCGTCGTTTGTCAACGCGCCGCGTTCCGCCGCCGACTGACAATTCACGCAAAGCGGCGTCTTTGGAACGGCTGCCAAACGTTCCGCCGGAATGATTTTTCCGCAATGCTCGCAACAAACTTCATCCGCCCACGTCCAACTTTCTTCCGGCGCGATTCTTGCCGTCAAACCCGACTTGCCGCAATTCGGACAAACTGCCAACGCCGCATGAATGAGAAACAATTCACGAATAATATCAGGGTCGAAATTCGCCGTAACGCGATAACGTCCCATCCGCACAAGTTCGCGCATCGCGCGTTCAAATCCCCAAATTTCTACCCAATAGCATTGAAAACACCGCACTTCAAAGAGAATTGTTTTTGCCATAAATTCGCAATCTTAATCAATTTTTTATAAACACGCTTCATCTTGTCAAACTCCTAATTCAAGCGTTATTTTAATGTAAACGCCTATGCGTTTCAAGTCGTCGATTTGTTATTCCTTGTGAAAATGAGGATTGGCGTTCCGAAACGTAAGCAAGGTTTAAACCGTCGCTGACGCCGTGATGAGACGCGAGATGCGCACGGGAAAGCGCGAAGAAGGTTGAAAAATTCTTGTAAGGTAAAAGATTGACGCTCTTTGATTTTCCATATTTTCTTTCACCATTCCGAATGTTTTGCGACGTTTTTGACAAAAAAACGAGAATTTTCAGATTTTTTGTCGTGGGTATTGAAAAGACGCCGCCCGTTTTGTTATAATCAATGTTTGGAAAAGTTTGTGACCGTAAAGGTTCACTTGACAAATAAACCCCACCTTTTAGGAGAATTCCATGTTGAAACAACAAACAGGAATCAGCCGTCGCGAGTTTTTGGGAACTGCCGCGTCGGTTTGCGTATTGCCGATGTTTTTGAAATCCAGCGTTCTGGGACGCGAAGGTTACATTTCGCCCAGCGAAAGAATCGTGTCCGTTTCTATCGGCGTCGGTAATCGCGGCGGCGATATTATCGGCGGTTTCGCCAATAATCCCAATTTCCAACACATCGGCGTTTGCGATTGTTACCGTCAAAGAGCGGAACGTCAGAAACAACGAGTTGACGAGTGGCATAAAAATAAAGATACGATTATCTTCGAGAAATACGAAGACGTATTAGCGCGGGAAAACGTGGACGCGGTTGTCGTCGCCACGCCGGATCACTGGCACACAAAAATTTCCGTCGAAGCGTGTAAAGCGGGAAAAGATATTTATTGCGAAAAACCCCTGACGTTAACGCCGCAGGAAAGCCGTTTGATTGTCGCCGCCGCCCGTAAATACAACCGCGTCTGCTCAAGCGGCAGTCAGCGCGTGATGGAAGATTACGGATACATGGCGCCGATCATTCAAAGCGGCGCTATCGGCGAGGTCAAAGAAGTGTATTGCGGTCTCGGCGCTCCCGGAAGACCGTGTTATCTTCCGGAGCAACCGCTTCCGGAAGGTCTCGATTGGGACCGCTGGCTCGGACCGGCGCAATACGCCCCGTACCACTCCGAGCGAATGAGCGGAAATTACGGCGGCGGTTGGCGCAATTACGAAGACTACGGCAACGGATTTCTCGCCGACTGGGGCGCGCATAAATTCGGCGGTTCGCTTTATGTTCTTGGAATGGATCTGGAGGAACCGGTTAAAATTTTGCCGCCGGGCTACGATTCCGAATTTCTGACGCTCGTGTTTGCGAACGGCGTCAGGTTTTATCACGCGACAAGCGGCAATCACGATATTACGATTATCGGAACCGAAGGAGAATATCGGCATCATCGCACCTCGCTCAAACCGCTCAAAACAGTCGACGTCCGGCGTTATCACGGCGGAGTCGGCAACATTCTCGAAGATTTTGCCTATTGCGTTAAGCATCGGCTTCGTCCGTTTCAGGATTTCGCTTACGGCGCGAACACCGCCTTGTTCTGCCAACTGGCGAACATCGGACATAAACTCAACCGTCCGCTCGAATGGGACGCGAAAAAGACGCAGTTTGTCAACGACGATCTCGCCAACCGCTGGGTCGCCCGCGTTCCGCGTTCTCCGTACGCGTTTTCGATAGACTAATCCGGTAATAAAACAATAAGATTCATCGATCAACACGATGAATCCGACGGAAACAGAGTATTTCAAAATAATAACAAAAATAAAAATGAAGGAACAATAACAAATGACCTATAAAAACTTTACGGCGATCATTGCGGCGGCGCTGTTGTCCGTTTGCAATAACGCTTTTGCGCAGAATGAAATTGATCTGTCGAAATATCTTTCGGATTTTTCGTCGGTGGAACTTCAAAAAGACGGCGACGTGCAGGGACAAGAGGTTTACCTCAAACGCAAGCAGGCGGAATTGGAATGGCAGAATATCTGTCTTGCCGCGTGCGCGAAAGGCAAAGAAAACCAGCTTGCCGAAGTCAATAAGCAAATGACGGAACAACTGAAAAAAGAGATTCCCGTCGTCGCCAAATTATGGCTTTTGCGGGAAATCGCGTGGACCGGCGACGCAAGCGTGACGCCGACGCTCGTTTCACTCTTAAACGATAAAGAATATACGATCAAAGACGCGGCGACCCGCGCGCTAGCGACAATTTCAGTACCGGAAGCGCTTGAGGCGTTGAAATCCGCATTGTCCAAAGCGACCGACGCGAACGATAAAAAACGTCTTGAAGACGCGATTGCGTCGAAGAGCGTCGATTTAACGATCGGAACGGAAACCGCGTTACCGGCGAAATTGGCGTATGCGAAAGACGCCGATACGGATCAATGGTTAAATGAATACGAAAAATTAAGCGACGACGATAAAGCGAGAACGCTTGCGGCATTGACTGTCGGCGAAAACGCCGCTTACCGTCAGCCGGCGCGCGGATTCGCGATCAGTGCAATTCAAACAGGCGACGGTCATTTGAAACGAACCGGCGTTTTTGCTCTTGAGAAACTCGGAACGGCGGAAGACTTGCCGTTGTTGCTTGAGTTGTTTTACAATTATGATCGCGGTTTGGCGGAATATGTTCTGTCGCGCATTGCCGATCCGAAATTTGACGCGGCGCTTTTGAAAGCGTTGGCGGAGGAAAAAGAAGACGGACGCGTTTTTGATTTGGGACGGATTCTTACCGTGCGAAACGTCAAAGAAGTGAAAACAGTCTTGATTGCCGCCGCGAAAAAACCGGAAACGCAGAACAAGAGCGGTTATCTCAATGTCGTCGGTTCGTTGGCGTCCAAAGACGACGCGGAGGATTTGATTGCGATTTTGCTTCAAATTCCCGCCGGACGCGACCGCGACAGTGCGGAAAATACGATTGCCGGAATTTACAAAGGCGACGCTTCGCCGATTCTCGAAAAAGCGACGCCGCAAAACACGGCGGCTCTTCTTCCCGTCGTCGGACGCATTGGCGGCGATAAAGCGTTAGAGTTTATTCATAAATATCAGAAATCGGAGAACGCCGAAATTTCTTCCGCTGCGGTTCTCGCGCTTTGCAATTGGCCCAACGCGGTTGTCGCGGACGATTTACTGGCGGTTGCCGAAAATAAACAGATTCCGGCGGCGTGGCGTATTCGGTCGCTTCGCGCGTTTGTTCGCGTAATTTCGTTGCCCGATAATCAAATTGGAATCAAAATTTCGGACAAAGAGAAACTTGCCAAACTGCAAAAAGCGATGACGTTGGCGTCGCAAAACGCCGAAAAACAATTGATTATCGACCGTATCAGCGCGGTACGCATACCGGAATCGGTAACGTATGCGTTGCAGTTTATTGACGACAAAGACCTTGCTCAAAACGTTTGTAAAACGATTGCGGAATTGGCGCATCAGAATTTTCTGTTGAAAGCCAACAAAGACGTCTTTGCTTCGGCGTTGAAAAAGGCGATTGAAGTTTCTACCGATAACAACCTGAAAGACCGCCTCCGCAGTTATCAGGAAAATTTGAAATAAAATCGGCATGAAGCGTTTTTATTGGCAAACTTTAAAAACTCGTTTCAGTTGAGATTTGAAACAACAGTCCGAAGCGTAAACGATGGGAAACCCTTGTTTACGTTTCGGGCTGCGTTTATGAATTTCTTGCCTTTACGACGCGGATCGGTAGGAAAATTATCTATAAAAAAGATTGACGTTAATAAAAGCGTTCGTCGATCTCTAAAACGCCAATTGAAAAGAAAAATTAACTGTTTCACTCCACTTGGAAATTCACGCCGGCGATGTATAATAACTTAAAGCGATTCAATTTTGACGGGATCGAAGTTTTCAGGGCAAGCCCTCAAAAAAGTCCTCGATGAATCCTAGTATTAACGTAAAGTATTTTCAGTTTCAAGAGTTATTGTAACGTCCTGAAATTCTTTTGTCCCGATTTTCTTTCATTTGCGTATTTCATTATGTCTCTTTACGAAACGTTTTTGCAAAATATTCTCTTTCCGATGGACGCTTATCGCTCGGGGAGAGGAAAATTGTTCAAATATTTGAAAGAATTTGAGAAATCGCAATTTCTTTCACGGGAAGAAATTCAAGAATTAAGTTGGCGGCGGCTCAAGACAATTCTGCAACACGCTTACGATAACATTCCTTACTACCGCAAAAGTTTTGACGCGGCAGGTATCGCTCCGGCAGATATTCTATCTGAAAACGATTTGCTTCGTTTACCCATTCTCGAAAAACGTCAAGTGCAAGATCATCTTGACGAATTGGTCGCAACAAATTGGTCTAAAGATGATTTAATTCTCGATCAAACCGGCGGCTCGACAGGGACTCCGGTAAAATACTATTACAGTTCCGACCGTTTGATTTCCCGCAAAGCCGCGACTTATCGTCATAATCGTTGGGTTGGTTGGGATATTTGTAGTAAATCCGCCGCGATTTGGGGCGCTAGCCGCGATTTTCATCCGCCAATAAAATTTTTGAATAAACTGCGCAACTTTTTTTTCGATCGTCAAATCATGTTGAACACATCGACGTTCAACGAAACGGACGTTCTCGAATTTAACGAAACGCTAAAAAAATATCGTCCCAAGTCCATTCTCGGATACGCAAACGCATTGACTGTCTTCGCTCAGGTTTTGAAAGAGAGAAATATTCCCGCTTACAATCCGTATTCTATTGTTTCCTCCGCCGAAATGTTGACGTCCGAAAATCGCGAGTTGATCGAAAACGTATTCGGTTGCCCCGTCTTCAATCGTTATGGTTCACGGGAAACGTCGGTGATTGCCAGCGAATGCGATCATCGCGAAGGGTTGCATGTTATGGCGGAAGGTTTGTATTTGGAATTGGTGATTGACGGTCGTCATGCCCAAGCGGGCGAAATGGGCGAAATTTTAGTCACCGACTTGCTCAATTTTCCGACGCCGTTCATCCGATACCGCATCGGCGACATGGCGGTTTGGTCGAAAAAACCGTGTTCCTGCGGTCGCGGATTGCCGACGTTAGAAACGCTGACCGGACGCGTTACCGATTTTCTCATAACAGACGACGGTTCGTTATGTTCCGGCGCGTCGTTGACGGCGTTGGTTGTCGCGAAGCGTCCCGAGCTTAAGCAGATTCAAATTTATCAGGAACGTCAAGGCGAAGTTCTTTATCGTATTGCGTCCGGAAAAAATCATCCGCTTGCGGACAACGATCTCAATTTCATTCGGGAAAAATCCGCGCTTTATCTCGGCAAGGGAACAAAAATTGCGTTTGAGTTTGTTGATGAAATTCCGAAAACGGCGTCTGGTAAAAGTTTGTTTTCAATTTCTAACGCGGCGCCTTACAAATTTACAAAGGAATAGAATTTTGAATCGCGATTTCGACAAGACGAAACAATTCACAGGATTTTACGAATCGCGAAAATCAAAATCATAAGAATCTCGCGAATCGCGTTTCAAAACGCCGCCCAATTACAGCAATTCGCAAATCAAATCGCCGACTTCGGTTGTGCTGTAACCCATTTTGCCAGCCGCCTGACTTTTCATTTTTGTTCCGGTCGCGGCGATAATCGCTTTCATCACACGTTCCGCCGCTTTCGAATAACCGGCATTTTCCAACAACATCGCCGCCGCGCTGATTGTCGCAATCGGATTGATAACGTTTTTACCGGTATATTTCGGCGCGCTTCCGCCCATCGGTTCAAACATACTGACGCCGCCCGGTTCAGGATTGATGTTTCCGCCCGCCGCAACGCCCATACCGCCTTGAATAATTCCCGCCATGTCGGTAATAATGTCGCCGAACATGTTTGTCGTGGCAATCACGTCGTAATATTCCGGGTTTTTGACCATCCACATACAACAAGCGTCCACGTTATTGTAATCGGTTTCGACGTCGGGATATTCCTGCGCAATTTCTTTGAAAGTCCGGTAAATCAAATCGTGTCCGTAAGTCAAGACGTTTGTTTTTCCAACCAGCGTTAAATGTTTCCGGCGGCTACGGTTACGAGCGTATTCAAACGACCAGCGAAGCCAACGTTCCGTTCCGTTGCGGGTATAAATTGCCGTTTGCGTGGCGACTTCTTGCGGCGTTCCTTTGTGCATAAAACCGCCGACTCCGGCGTACATATCTTCCGTGTTTTCACGAATAACGACAAAATCAATATCGTCCGGCGTTTTATTTTTGAGCGGCGTTTCCACGCCGGGAAAAAGCTTCACCGGACGCAAGTTGATGTATTGATCGAAACGAAAACGAAGAGTCAGTAAAATTCCTTTTTCAAGAATTCCGGGCGTCACGTCGGGATGTCCAATTGCGCCGAGCAAAATCGATTTGAAACCGCTCAACTGTTCAATATCTTTTTCGGTCAAAATTTCTCCGGTTTTTAGATAACGGTTTCCGCCAATATCAAATTCCGTCGCGTCCACCGAAAAACCTTCGAGTTTTCCGACCGCTTTTAAAACTTTCAAACCTTCACTCGCCACTTCGGGACCCGTTCCGTCGCCGCCAATCACCGCAAGTTTTAGAACATTAGACATTTGCAACCTTTCCAGTTAAATTCTCAAACTTTCCGCATTATTCTCGTTGTCGTTTTCGCCAAAGACAAACGCATTCTTATTATATGCGGCTGTCGGCAATTCGCAAGGACGGAATTATTCATACGTTACAGAATCTATATTTTAGGACATTTTTTTGTTCTTGCAAAATCATTCTAAAACGGGCGGAACAAGAAAACATTCGCCGTCCGTTTTTGGCGCAATACTCAAAATAGAATCGCGAGACGCCGACGGAACGTTTGCATCGTCGCGAAAACAGTTCGTTTCGTCGATCACCCGCGTCATTGGTTCGACGTCTTGCGTATCCACTTCGTTCAGAAGTTCCGCGTAATTCAACACTTGTTGCAAATCTTGCGCCGCCCGTTCCGCTTCTTCCGGCGTGGGATGAAGACGGGCAAGCATGGAAATTTTCAGAATCTCCTCTTGTTTTATCGTTTTTATCATAATTTATTGGAATAACTTTTATTTTTGGGGGTCAGAAAACATTGTCATCTTTCGTTTTCATTGTACAATAAAAGCGAGGTTGTGTCAAAGAGCGGCGATTATCGCGTTTCCTTTATCCGCAGCAAACGTTGTTTCTAAAATTTTTACATTTTATTTTTTACTTTCCATGCACGGCTATTTAGCGCTTGAAGACGGGCGGGTTTTTTCGGGAATCGCTTTCGGTTACGAAGGGATTCGCGACGGAGAAATTGTTTTTAATACGTCGATGACCGGTTATCAAGAGATTCTCAGCGATCTGTCCTACGCGGGACAAATCGTAACGATGACTTATCCGCTGATCGGCAACACCGGTATCAATCCGGAGGATTTTGAATCGTTTACCCCGCATGTTCGGGGTTTTATTGTGCGCGAGAATTGCGAGATTCCGTCCAACTGGCGGGCGACAGATTCTTTAGATACGTTTCTCAAACAGCGCGGGATTGTCGGCGTCAGCGAAATCGATACGCGGGCGGTCGCAAAACATATTCGCGAAAAAGGGGCGATGAAAGCGGCGATTGCCGCCGGAGATTGGGACGCGCGCGAACTCGTGCGTCGGGCGCAGGATTCGCCGGGATTGGTCGGTCTGGATTTGGTCAATACGGTCGCATGTAAAGAACCGTATCATTGGAACGAGCCGTGTTCTTGGCTGGCGAAAGAATCCGAATCGGCGAAACGTTACAAAGTTGTCGCGTATGATTTTGGAATCAAACATAACATATTGCGGTGTTTAACGAGTCACGGTTTCGACGTTACGGCGGTTCCGGCGAATACTCCGGCGAACGACGTTCTTGCGCTTCAACCGGACGGCGTGTTTCTTTCGAACGGTCCCGGCGATCCGTCGGCGGTGTTGTATGCGATTGAGGCAATCCGCAAACTTATCGGGCGAGTTCCGATGTTCGGCATTTGTCTTGGACACCAGTTGCTCTGTTTGGCGTTGGGCGGAACGACGTACAAATTGAAATTCGGACATCGCGGAGCAAATCAACCGGTGTTGCATCTGGCGACGGGAAAAGTCGAGATTACGTCGCAAAATCACGGCTTTTGCGTTGATCAAGAATCGCTTTCGGCGGACGACGTCGAGACGACGCACGTCAATTTGAACGACCGCACGAATGAAGGAATGCGGCATAAAAAATATCCGCTTTTTTCTGTGCAGTATCATCCTGAATCCAGCGCAGGTCCGCATGATTCCGATTATCTATTTGGAATGTTCAGAAAAATGATGGAAGAAAGGACATAATTTTTATAACCGCAGGTCAAAGACCTGCGGAAAAAAGTTGAATCCTCTATATGAAATGCATTTACGGTAAATTAAATGTCGCAGATAAATTTTGTCCGTTTTTTTGAAAAATACATATTCAAACGGACAATTAAATTCCGCTTCTTTCTTACTGCAATAATTCTCTTTATTTTTTGAAACGTTCTACCTGAATATCGAATTTTTTGAATGAACCATCCACGTGAATATTCAAATCTGAAGTTTGAACGTTTGTCAATTTTTTGTCAATCAACGGAGTTTCATATTGCGGCAGAAACGCTCCGGTATTTGGGTCAAGTCCGCCTCCGGTTATAAGTACCGCATCTGCGATATAAACTTTGTAATTTCCTTTCGGTAATCCATCAGAATTTCCTGAATAACTTACGACGTATGTTCCGTCTTCCTGAATTGCTCCAATGGCTTGCGACGTATCGTTGACGAAAACAACCGTCCCTGTTTGCAACGGTTCGCCATTGTCTGAAAATGCGACTCGTCCGCCAAGTTTAATATTGTCGCCGCAACCAATCGCGACAACCGCGAAAAGAAACAAGGTAATATAACTGGAATATTTCATTTTATTCTTTCTATTGATAAAAATGTACTCGTCACACTTGAAATTTCTGTTTTTGAACACAGAACACACGAAATACGCAGAAAAAAATTTTATTAAAATTCCCTTGTTATTCCGTGATTTCCGTGTTTAAAATAAAAACCGAATTTTAAAGTAAAAAAACATAAAAGGCGTGCAAAACAAGTATAAAGGGGCGAATGATTATTCGCCCCTGATTATAATGAATACCATTGTTACGGAATCGTTACGGCGTCGCCGTCGTTTACTTGCGTCAATGCGCATATTGTCGCAGGCAGCGCAGTGATTGAAATTCCTCGAACGCTCCCGTCGCCGACAAGAAAATTGACTGTTTCGGGATGAGAACTTCCTAAGAGTAAGTCTTTAACCGGCTTTTTTGTATTAAAAAATCCGGAATTGGTATTGTAGGAAAACACAAAACCATGTTACGCTTCCGTTTTTGAGGAATAGCAACCTTATTAATGGAGC
>JAISZO010000347.1 GCA_031269105.1 Planctomycetaceae bacterium
TCCCGAACCGCTCGGAACGTATAGTCTCACAAACTCGCTGGCGGGCGTTTTGGTTCCTTGGTGCGTATTTTTTTGCGGCGTCCTTTTTTCCGCCCGCAATGTTTTCCGCCGCAACGTCAAGATTTTTCATCTCTCGCGATTTGCGAGAGCGACGCAAATATTACGCCCGATTTTAACGCTTTTGTTATTCGTCGCCATCTTTGTTTTACTCTTTCTTACGAAAAGTCGTTCCGGTTTGCTTGCCGCGATCTTCGGAATCGCATGGTTCGCGATTGGTAAAATCCTCCTGAAAACGCGAGAATCTTTACCTTGCTTGCTTAAAGCGATATTGGGTTGCGTAATTATCGGCATAGTTATTGCGGGGATCATGTCGGGCAAAATTTCCGGCGAACTTCTCGATAACGCGACCAAATCGTTCGGTTACCGTTTGCAGTATTGGCATTCAAGTTTGGGAATGATCGCCGATCATCCGTTCTTCGGTTGCGGCGTCGGTAATTTTAAAGAATTTTATACGCTTTACAAATTACCGACCGCCAGCGAAACGGTTTCCGATCCGCACAATCTTTTTTTTGAAACGGCGTCAAACGCCGGTCTGCCCGCATTGATCGGATTGCTCGCGCTGCTTGCCGCCGCGATCATTCCATCGTTTGCCGCGCGAAAAACCGACGAGGAAACGTCTTCCGAACAACGGGAATCTTATCAACTCCGCGCGTTTTTGCCGATTCTTCTCGGCGGCGGAATTGGGATTCTTGCGGCTTTCGTTTATTCTTACACGAATTACGATCCGATGAAACCGGACGCGGCGATGTTTTGTCTGCTCGGTTTCGGAATCGGTTCTCTTTTATTTTTGCCGACGATTCTTTATGCGCCGCAACGTTTGGAAAAACTCGCGCCGGTTTGTTTGTTTGCGCTTGTCGTCAATCTTCTTGCGGCAGGCGGTATCGCGTTTCCGCATGTCAACGCTACGTTCTGGTTTTTGCTTGCGTTATGTTTGAATCGGAATTTGAATTTCGGGACGCGGACTGTAACGATGCCGGAAAAGAGAACGTCTCAAAAATCCGAACTTCGTTTTTTATGTCTGGCGGGATGTTTTTTTGCGATGGCGGCGGCGTTTTATCCGACGGCGTTTTTGACGAATCTCCGCGCGAATAGGATTCTACGCGGCTTGCAAGAAGACGTTTTTCAAAACGCTTATCTCGACCGTCGTATCGCGCAATTCGAAAATGCCGTGCGGATCGATCCATACCGCGCGGACGCCTGGACTGGACTTTGCCGCGACTTACTCGCGCAACATCGCGAATTTCCCAATATTCCCAAGAACGCCGCGCGGCAATCGGCGGATAATGATGATTTTCGCGGATTGCTGAAATCGTTGACGAACAACGCGCAGCGTCCTCGCGATTTTTCGCGGATCGAATCGCTGACGTCGCCGGAAGACGTCGCCCGCGCGACAATCAACGCGGTACGTTCCGCGCCGTCGTCGGCAATGCGGTTTGAAGAACTCGGTTTGATTTTCTTCGGCGATTACCAACGCTCGCGTAATGTCGATTCGCTGGAAATTGCAGTCGTTCTTTTTGAACGCGCCGCGGCGTTGTATCCGAATCGCTCGATGATTTATGTTGACCTTGCCGCTTGCTACGACGCGATTGGCGACTCGTCCCGTAAACGCGAAACCGCCCAACGCGCCGTCGAATTGGACGACGTCACTCCTCACGCCGATAAAAAACTTCCGCCGGAAATACGCGAACAAGCGATGCGTTTTTTGGAATAAAACGCTTACGGCGCCAGATTTCAGGTTCCAGCGTTGGTATTCAACACATTCACCACGAAGAATCGCGAAGATTTCACGAAGGATTTTTAAAGTGGGGTAAATGATTGTTTCAATCACAGAGCGAAAAATTCCGCAAGAAATTCCCCTCCGTTGGAGGGGTGGCGGTCAACGCAGTTGACCGACGGGGTGGTTTCAGAAAATGAAAAGTGAACATTATTTCGCCCCGTGCGGGGCTTGATTGTTTTCGCTCGCGGCGCTTTCCGGCGGTTTCACCGCCGGTTACGCATGATTTCGCCGCTGCGCGGCTTAATCTTCCGTCGCTGACGCGGCTACTCCTACGGATGCCAAGCTGCGCTTACCTCCACTGGACTTATACGATTCGCCGGATAACTTTTCCGGTCTCCCAATAAAACATTCCGGCATCCCGAATAACTTTTCCGGCATACCGGATAACCTATCGGGAAGCGCCGCGAAGGTTTGGCGGAACGCAGCGGAACTTCTACTGAACTTGCGGAACATTGTAGGAAATGTCGTAGAATCCTTTGGGATTCCCAAAACTCAACATTGAACGTTAATCATTATTAAACAAAGATTTAGGAGAAATTTATGACGTCTGGAAAAGATTTCATTCCGCGCAAAACGGAATAATTTTTCCGGCGAATACTTTTCGCATACTTTCTATTTCTTCGTTTTGATAAACAATCGTTATCATTTCATTGAGGACGTCGTCGTCCAACGTGAAATCGCCGCGTTTTCGCCATTCGTTCTCTTGCGTCCAAACGGCGTCTTTTCGCATCGTATTCCAATCCGGTTTGCCGCCGTAAACGACCGGCGTTCCGCCGCGAGCGGCAAACGATTCTCGCGGAAGCCCAATCGCATACGGCTCAAAATTCATGCGATGTTTTCCGGTTCGCCATTGCAGCATCGTTTCATTTTTCGCCGGATGATTTTGCGTCCACGAAACCACAGGAACACGATTGACAATACGTTCGCCGCAGCCGCGCAAAATTCGCGTTTGAACGATTCGTTTGAGCGTCGCGAATGCGTTTCGCGGATAAATGGGCGACGTCAAAACGTCGCGGCAAAATTCCTGCGGCGTTTCGTCGTTCCATTTTCCAACGGAAGACCGTGTCCAATGCCATAAATACGAATCGGGCGCCGACGTCAATTGAGAAGAATAAACAAACGGCGGATATTTCAACGAAACGGAAAAACGATACGCCGAACAATCAAAACGTTTGTCAATCGTTTTTTCGGAAGACGTAGCGGCGAGAATCGCGGCAAGCCGCCCTTTCGGTCGAATCCAGATGGGAAAAATCGCGTCCGCTTTTTCAAGAATCCGCTTATCGCGTTGTTCGGCGGTTTCAACAATCTCGCAGGAAACCGGCGTTATTTGCCATTCTTTCCAAACGGGAATCTCCTTTCTCACAACGACAAGATGAACGGGAACCCGCCGCTCAATCGCCGCAAAAAGAACGTAATCCCAATGAGACGCTCCGACGGAAACGGCAAGAGAAAATCCGCGACCAGCAATAAAATCAACCGCGTTACCAATCGCGGAAATCGGCAAATCTTTCGCGCAACATTGCGTCGGAAGATGAGAAAGAAGTATCGCGGCTAACGGCATTGCAAATACGGCATGACAAATGAAAAGATGATTTTAGGTTCATTCGACAAGTCCGTCTCCAACTTTTTATCGGTTGAAAAAGCGGACAAGGCGCTGCAAAACAATAAAAGGAACGGAAATGTTTCTAACGGATATTATACCGCGTCTTGCAATTTCTGGACGCTTTCATTAAAATTAAAAAACGACGTTAACATTAGCGAAAAGGTTTGCTAAAGTTGTTTCCGTTTCAAAAAACTTAACCTCAGTTAAAAACAATGAAAAAACAATTTTGTTTCCGCGTCGGCGGCATTTTGAGTGTTGCCCTGACATGTTTCGTTTATTCAACGATTTTGGCGGCGGAAAACGTTCCCAATACGTTGTCGTCCCAAGAAAAAGAAGACGGTTTTCTGCTTCTTTTCGATGGCGAAAAGCTTTCGCCGGAAATTTGGCAAGGCGCAATCGACGGTTATCCGGTCGAAAAGGGCGCGATTGTTTGCCGAAAAGGAGGGAATCTCCTCACGAAAAAAGAATACGCGAATTTCGTGTTTCGATTTGAATTTCTGCTTCCGCCGGGCGGTAACAACGGCGTGGGACTTCGTGCGGAATCGCCGTCAAAAGACGCTGCGTATCACGGCATGGAAAGTCAGGTATTAGACAACAGTGCGGAAAAATACAAAAATTTAGAACCGGGTCAATATCATGGTTCGATTTATAAAATTGTTCCGGCAAAACGCAACCCGGAAAAAAATGATTATCAAAAACCTATCGGCGAATGGAATACCGAAGAAATCACGGCGGACGGTTCACGTATCAAAGTCGTTTTGAACGGCGAAACGATTGTTGACGCCGATATTGCCGACGTCAAAGCGCCCCAACATCCCGGACTTCACCGCGAATCCGGTTTTGTCGGATTTCTCGGTCACGGCGATCCGGTGCAATTCCGAAATATCCGAATTAAAGAACTTCCCGCTTCGGAAGACGCGAATAAGGAAAAAGAATCAACGGAAAAAAAAGCCGGTTGGAAACTGACTTGGGAAGACAATTTCGACGGCAATACGTTTGACGCTTCGCGATGGAGCAAGATACCGCGAGGAAAATCGGATTGGAATAATTACATGTCGAATTATGATCCGTTGTACGAAGTCAAAGGAGGAGAACTTTTATTGCGCGGCATAAAAAACGACGTATTACCCGACGATCCCGTTCCGTTTTTGACAGGCGGTCTTTATACGAAAGACAAAGTCGGATTCGGACATGGACGGCTTGAAATCCGGGCGAAATTGGGCAAGGCAAAAGGCGCGTGGCCCGCGTTTTGGCTGCTTCCGTTTGACAATAGCGGTTGGCCCGACGGCGGCGAAATTGATATTATGGAACGGTTGAACGGCGATAGTATCGCTCATCAAACCGTCCATTCCGCTTATACGGTCAAGTTGAAAATGAAAGAGCCGCGTCAAAGCGCCACCGGCGCGATTGATCCCGACGGTTACAACATTTACGCCGTCGAATTATATAGCGATAAACTTGAGTTTTTTATCAATGATAAACATACGTTTACTTATCCGCGAATTGAAACGGACAAAGAAGGACAATTTCCCTTCGACCGCGATTTTTACCTGTTGCTCGATATGCAATTAGGCGGTTCGTGGGTCGGCGAAGTCGAACCCGCCGATCTGCCGGTTGAAATGCGGATCGATTGGGTGCGGTTTTATGTGAAGGAAAAATAAGTAGTCGTCCCTGAAAAAGTAAATATCCCTTAAAAAAACGCTCGTCAACCCTATTTTTAAGGGATATATATGGTTTTTCAGGGACAACTCAGTAGCAAAAAGCAACGCCCGCATTCGTCCCGTAGGGACGAGACGATGCATAACCGTAGGTAAAGCGTAGCGCAACCTACGGACAAGACCGCGCGGAATAAAACCAAGTCCCGCAAGGGACGAATGCAGGTCTTGCAAAATTCCCTTTCTCAAGGCGCTTTATAATCTGTCCGCCGCAATGTTTAGTAAATTCGTCGGGATTTTCGGCGTTTCGCGCGGAACTTCCGCTTACCTCCGTCGGACTTATACGATTCGCCGAACAACTTTTTCGGTGTACCGAATAACTCTGCCGGTGTACCGGATAACTGTAAGTTTATTGAAATCAGGGAAAGTTAGGGGATAAAATAAGAGGAATATGGGAGCATAAAGACCGGAAATTGAGAATAAACTCAAATTACGACTCAACACGCTTATACAAACCAATTGAATTACCGCGCCCGCTGTAAGAAGAAGCTACGCTTACGTTATTCCTTTCCAGCCCGTTTTTTCCGCGAGTAACGGATGTTTTCTATCGCGTTCCGAAACGACGGTTGACGGAAGACGCCAATCAATAAGCAAATCGGGATCGTCAAAACGCAAACCGTCTTCGTTTTTCGGAGCGTAAAAATTTGTAACGAAGTAAATCATCTCGACGTCGTCGGTCAGCGTTTGAAAACCATGCGCAAAACCTTCAGGAATATAAATCATTCGTTTATTATCATCCGTCAGTTCAACCGCGTCCCATTTCAAAAATGTCGACGAATCTTTTCTGACGTCGACAATACAATCCCAGATTGTTCCACGAATGCACTTGACAATTTTGATTTCGCAATCCGGCGGATACTGAAAATGTAAACCGCGAATTGTTCCTTTTCGTTGCGTGTACGAATAATTGACGTTGACAATTGGTTTTGCGAGACCGATTTCTTTTAACTCATTCGCGCAAAACAACCGCGTAAACCGTCCGCGCTCGTCGCCGCGCGGTTCAAGATCAATCCGATACGCTCCTGATTGTAACAATGGAGTAAATTGCATAATGTTATTTTTTCTTCTTGAGCTGTTTGATCGTGCGTTTGAATTTCTTTAAGGTCGAAATTTTTAACCGGTTCATTTTGATTCCTGATTTTTCTTGGCGTATTTTTTATAACGGATTTTATGACGGATCGCCGTTTCAATTTGTTTGCCTTTTGCTTTGATACGATGAAAAAAAGAAAGTTTGGGCGGCGGATTGAGTTCCATCGGAAATGAAAAAGCGTTGGGTAACTCACGCAACGACGACATTCCTAATTTCATACATTGGAAACATGTTTCTTTCGGACGCCATTCTTTCAATGTTTGCATAAGATTTTCATCAAACACATTAGCAATTCGATAATTCGGATGATCTCGTTCTATTCCGCAACAAGTGAGAATATCGCAGTTTTCGTCAATCGTGAGATCGTCCCAAAGTTTACAATCGTTGCGAGGATGTTGTTCCCGACGTTTTTGCAGATAATAACAAAAAATGTTTTGCGAAATCTCTTTTAATACTTCCGAATTGAGCGAGTTATTATAATAAGCGCGAGCCATTTTAGGATCGCCTATGTATGCAAAATGAGGATTGTGGTAAACCTTTAATTTTCTTGCAAATTCCCGTAATGCGGGAACTTCATGAATATTGAACTGATAAATATGATGCGCCAACTCAATTTTTTGAGTATTATAACGCGATTTTTTCGCCGCCTGAACAATAGAAACAATGTTCGACTTGACTTTTTCAAAATCAAACTGATGAATTTTATCGTAGGATTCTTGAGAAAAACCGCACATGGATATTCTTAAATGAGAAAGATTTTCAAACCATTCCGGCTGATATTCAACAAACTTTCCGGCATTCGTACTGAGCTCATATTGTATGCGGTACTTTGTCCGCAGTATCGCTAATATTTTCTCAAATTGAGGATGAAGCGTCGGTTCTCCCCAATTGTAAAGGCAAAAAATTGTTTGTCGATTAATCAAATGATTTTTCAACAATATCTCCAACGCTTGATCAAATTTTTCAACATCTACAAATCTTCCTCGCGGATGGCTTTCGTTACCGGTCACGCAAAACTTACATTTCGCGTTACAAATTCCTGAAATTTCAAAAATCGCATGACTGTGACATTGCACTTTATTGATTGTCCGCTGAAAAACCGGCTCTTCTTCTGAAAAATACGGGATATAGGTACGGGGGGGGGGGGGGGCAGGAAATATGCAGCGACATACAATTATCAGCGCTTTTTTCCTGATTTTGTTCTGTTACTAAAT
>JAISZO010000356.1 GCA_031269105.1 Planctomycetaceae bacterium
AGACAGTATTTTCTTTCATCTTGGCTCTCTCTAATTTATATTATGGTCTATTCTGATTTCATTTGCAAGTCCATTATTTCGAATTGTTTATCAATTCGCAACCCCAAGTTTCATCAAAAGTATCTCCACAAATATTTTAGATTATTCAACGTCAAAACAAAACCTTATTGGTAGTCCGAAACGTCAGCGAGGGTTGAAAGTTAAACCGTCGCTGACGCTCCGGTCTGTCATTGCGAGACGCGATCTTTATTCTAATCGCGTCCTTTTCTCAAACGTACCACGCAATCGCCGAGATTTGTACCGGAATAATTAGCAATAAATGAACATTTCGCTTTGAACAAAAACGCGACTTGTTGCGGCAACATCGTTTTGTCGTAACCAATCAGCGTTTCATAATTCCCAAGTCCTTTGGAGATGATCAGATCAGATTGACGGAAAACAGACATAAACTCTTCGCTGCATTGTTCCAACATGGTGCCGATAGCGTCCGTTCCGTTGGAAATCACAGGCGCTATTTCGGTCAATCCGACTTGTTTTGCGTCGTCTAACGTCGCGTCGTTAATGATCGGCAAGCCGCGCACGCACGCGACAACATTTTTATGAGATAAGCGTTCCATCAATAAACGGTCGCAAACAATTTCGCCGGAATTGTCGGTCAAATAAAGAATTTGATTCGCGTTTTCAATCGCCTGACATAACTCGTTGACGTCGCCGTTGATCGGCTGTTTCAATGCCTGTTCGACCGCTTCGTCGATATCTTTCGGCTCAAGATTTGCGCGTAACGCAAAATCTATCGTGTTTCCCGCAATGGCTAAACGTACCGCCGTGTCAAACGGATCGTCCGACTCGTCAATCAGTTTCCGAAAATGATCCCTACGCGAAATCATCAATGCGTTAAACTTTTGTTTCACCAAAAGATACGGATCGGGATTATTCGTCGCGATCCGAATAGAACGATGAATCTTCTGACCAATCACCGGCGGAGGCGTTTGAAAACCGTAATGAAGAATACTCTCCATCGCTTCGCGGATGACCTGCTCGTGAATATTAGTATCGGCGGTCGCAAACCGCGCCGCTTCAAGAGATTGACGCAGTAAACAAAGGGAACAATCAATAGAAGACGGCATGTTAAAAGTTAATGTTTCCTGATTTTGTTTTGTTATAGTCAAACGGTTGTTTGGGCGTCATTCCTGAGACGGCGACTCCGTTTGATTTCTTTTTTCACTGCGCGAACCGCCACTCCGCTGACCGCCAAACGGTCTTTCGCCCGAACGACGATTTTCCGACGTCGGCGAGGACGCGGCGGCAGATTGCGTTGAAGCCGGACGTGAAAAGCCGGAACGTTCTCCGCTTAAATTCCTGTTATCCTGTCGATTATTTCCCGAACGGCTGCGTTCTGCGCCCGGTCGTCCTTCCGGTCTTGACGGATTCGGTCGCGTGGAAGGAGTTGGTCTTGTCGATTCCGGTCTTGGCGGATTTGGTCGCGCGGAAGGAGTTGGTCTTGTTGCAGGCGGATTCGGTCTTATCGATTCCGGTCTTGGCGGATTTGGTCGCGCGGAAGGAGTCGGTCTTGTCGCAGGCGGATTCGGTCTTATCGATTCCAGTCTTGACGGATTCGGTCGCGTGGAAGGAGTCGGTCTTGTCGATTCCGGTCTTGGCGGATTTGGTCGCGCGGAAGGAGTTGGTCTTGTTGCAGGCGGATTCGGTCTTATCGATTCCGGTCTTGGCGGATTTGGTCGCGCGGAAGGAGTTGGCATTGTTGCAGGCGGATTCGGTCTTCCGACGCCCGGTCTATCGCCGGGTCTTCCATGAATAGGAGGACGTCCAAAATCGGGACGTTCCGGTCGCGGCGGTATCCAAACCGGCGGACGAAAATTCGGTGGGCGAACAACGTGTCCGGGACGCGGCGGCGCAATAAGCGGCGGATAGTAACTTCCATGAAAATGCGGTCGATAAAACGGCGAATAGAAAATCGGCGGTAAAATATCCACGTAAAAATGGCGGTCTTGGTAATAATGCCAGGGACGATACCACGACGACCAGACCGGCAAAACGACGCCGACATTCAACCAAGGACGACGGTAATTTTCAACAATAATTTCCGTTGTCGCGTACGCCATCGGCGGCGCGGTAACAATCGTTGTTTGCGCCGGCAAAACGCCGGAATCGCGTTCGACAATGATAATCGGCGATTGCTTATCGGTAGAATTTTCGCTTTCCTTAAGTAGGGAAACGCTTTTACCGGTCAACTGTTCATAAAACGCGGCAACCGTCGTATTCGCTCCGTAACCGGGAAAAATCACGGTTTCCGCGTATTGCGTTTTGAGGAATGTTTCCAACGATTTGTTCAGGTCGTCTTCGTTGCTTGTCGGAAGCGCCGCGCTGCTCGCGCCGTCTTTATAAATGAAATCGCCGGTAAAAACGACGCCGTTTTGATCGGCGGTAATCGCGTAAGACATACTTCCCGCCGTGTGTCCCGGCGTTGCGAGAACGTGAAACGGAATCCCCGCCAGCGTAAACGCGTCGTCGTTTTTGAGCCAGACGTTGGCGTTTGGCGAAGTAATACCGCCGTATTGTTCCGAACCGTTTGTTTTGGTATCAGTCAACAAGGTTGCGTCTTTTTCGCCAATTAAGATTGTCGCTTTTGACCATTCTTTCCGCAACGGTTCATTTCCGGCAATGCGGGCGAAATAACCGTTTGTCAGCAAAATCGCCTCGACATTCACATTGATTTGTTTGAGATATTTGACGATTGCCTCGTAGTTATAACCCGGATCAATAACCACCGCTTTATCGCTTCCGTCAAGCCGAACGATGTAGGAATTCCCTGCGGATTCCTGGGCGTCGTAAACTTTGGAAACAATGATTTTCTTTGCCGCTTCATTTTCCGGCGTCAACGCAAACGACGATTCTTCAACTTTCACAACCGCTTGTTGCGATTCTTGCAGATTATCGGATTGATCGGTTGTTTTTAAAGGCGTTTGTAATTGCGTTGCGGTTGTCGAATAAGCGGCTGGTCCGTTAATCGGCGGAGTAAGAATCGGTTGCGGCAACGTCGTTTGCGCTGTAACGACTTGCGAGATCATCAGCAATAATCCCGCAACTTCCGAAAAGAGACGCATCTTCAATGAAAAAACTTTGCCGAACGTTTTTTCATCGCTTTGACTAAAAATTTTTCGCGACATGGTGAAAAGTTCCTTTCATGTTTTGTTGTCTGTTCAAAAATCCTTTTTGACAAACAGCGGTAACGTCATAATTTTACTTCACTCTATTCCTTGATTTCTCTTAATGTTTTTCTATGGTATTCGGCTTGACGGTTGCGACAAAAATTTCCGACGATTTCATATTTTGGCGGACGCCGTTTTTCAAAAAAGGAACGCAATGAAAGAAAGGAACATCATACATTGCATTTTTACTGATGATTTGCGTTTTTTCTTTGAGAACGTTTTCGGTCTCGCGCTTACTTCTCAATATTTTTTTTATTTGAGAGAAACCAATGATAAAGTTCTATGTTATCATACGTTTGCGTCCAGGAATCGTGTCCGACGCCGGGATAAATGGTTAGCCGGATTTTCTTTCCGCCGACGTCTTCAATGGCTTTGACCATCTTTTTACTCATTTCCGACGGAACAACCTGGTCGGCGTCGCCGTGAAATACCCACATCGGAATTTCGACAAAATTTTTCGCTTGTTCCGTATTGAAACCGCCGCAAATCGGCGCAACGGCGGCAAAACGTTCCGGCGCAAGAGACGCGATCATCCACGAACCGAAACCGCCCATGCTGAGACCGGTAACATAAACGCGCGATTTATCGACTTTGTAATTTTTTTCAATCTCGTCGAGCAGCAACAAAAGTTGAGCGGGCGACCAATAATAACCGTTTTTACACTGCGGCGAAATAACGATAAGCGGACATTTCTCCGCAATCTCCGACTTTTGAGCCAGCAATTTCGGCGGACCATGCACCGTAACGGCGTCGAGTTTGTCGCCGCGTTCTCCGGCTCCGTGCAAAAATAAAAGCGCCGGATATTCTTTTTCGGAATCGACGGCGTAATCTTTCGGCAAGTATAAAAGATACTGCACAACTTCCGTTTTTGATTCGTCGAGCGGTTTGATTTCGCCAAGCCGTTTGACGACGCCCTGTGATTTTTCTTCCCAAACGCTGGCGCTTTGCGGCAACGTGATTTTTTGCGGAACCTGTTTTCCCGGTTCCGGTTTAACGGATTCAGAATTGGCGGATTCCTGCGAAACAGGTTCCTCCGCAAAAAGACAAACAAGCGACGTCGTTCCTGACATAATCAAATACGAAAAAAAGAGTTTTAAGAAGGTTTTCATTTTTTCCTCGCGAATATTGCGTTTAACGGCTGACGTTTTCGATTATCCAGAATAATTATTTGGATTATAAAAGTATATCAGACGTCCATAAAAAATCTATGCACGTCTGAAAATATTTTATTTTTTAACATTTCGGTTGAAATGTTGTAATATTCCTATAAATAAAGAGCGTTTTGATTTTTTATTTCAAGTCCAAACGATCAAGATGGGGTTTATTTTGATCTCCGTTTGAATTTCCTGTCGGCGGAAGGGTTGGTTTTTGATCGGCGGCGTCTTCCGCCGGATTTTGAGACGTTCCGGTCGATTGACCGCCGTAAGAAGTTGTTAATTTTTCATGATACTTCCTATTTTGTTCAGATTCCATGCTTTTCATTGTTGTCGGATTTCCCAATTCGTCTAACGGAATCCGCTTTTCAACGATGTAAGGTTTCATCACTTTTTGAATCACTTTTTCCACGCGCGGCACTTTGACCGTGTAGGGTTCCGTATATTCTTCGGCGATTCTTTTGTATGTTGTTACAGGAATTTCCCGAGCGACTTCTTCCGTTTCAAGTTTATAAACATGAACCGGCGTTGTTTTCTGAACCCGTTGCACCACCTGACGATACGTCGTCACCGGAACTTGATTGACGATTTCTTCCTGAACCATGCGCATCACCTGATACGGTTCTTTTCTCGCAATCCGTTCTTCCTGATAAGAAATTCGGTTCACCGGCGTTTGTTCCGTCACCGTTTCCGGCATAAGCGTTGTTACCGGAACAAGTTGCGAAACGTAATTCGGTTGATAAACCATTTCCTGACGCAATTTCGATTCCGCCTGCATCGGAGTCCAATAAAATCCCGGCAATTGATAACGACTCGCGCCGGTGATCGGATTAACGTAAGTTCCTCCGTTTTGCCAAGCCAAACGATGATACGTTTTTCCCGGCTCGACGGCGGTATAATTGACGTATTGTCCGCGATCTGTAGTTTCCGTTTTATAGGTTGTTACCGGACGATTTACCGTATATTGCCGTTCTTGCATGATCGTTTCTTGTACCGGACGGCGAACGGTTTGCCAAACTGTTCTTTCGTCAGTTTCCCAAACAGGACGGCTCACGGTACGGCGTTCTTCGCGAAACGACGTTTCAGGCACAATTTTAATGACGTCATAACTCGCGTCTCGATATTCGGTTGTCCAGGTCGGACGCAAAACTTTGTATTTTTCCTGTTTCATTGTTGTTTCGGGAATATTTTTGTACACGGTATATCTTCGCTCGCGAACTTCTTCGTCCCAAACCTGGCGGTACGACGTTTGTTCTTCTTCCCGATATTGCGTCTCTTTCTCGATGCGATAAGTATCTGTTACAAAAGAACTTCCGGGATAATTTGCCGCGTATATTGCAGAATTTGACGTTATTGCGGCAGGCAATTCGCTGATAGGGCGTTCTACAATTTGCGTTATTCCGCCGCAACAGGATTGCGCAAAAATCTGACGTTCGGCTGCCGTCAACGACAGAAAAACAAGCGTCAAAACGAGTGAAATGATTTTCGTCAATTGTTTTAACTTTTTCATTTTTATTTGGAATTTGTTCATGCTGTCTCCTTTGTTTTTGTTCATTTTACAAACAGAGGCGCTCTGATTTTGTTGTTCAATATGTTGTATTTCTCTTGCAAATTTTCATTTTTGAGAGAAATCTATGTTGAAAAACAAAACTCTTTATTCCAAACATAGCTTTTTCCAGCAAATTAAATATAAAAAATAAAAAAAATAGACGACATTCATTACACAAAAACGCTATTCTTCTTTAATTACTGTAAAAATTTTCCGGTTAGGCGTTCCCGTTTTTGTCATTTTTACTTTAGGAATTCTTTGAAATTCTACGTTGTAAAATCATCGATGAACTCTCTCGAAACTACATCTTTTCTACCGTCTCGATTCCGAGAAGTTCCAAGCCGGTTTTGAGCGTGCGGGCGACAAGATCGCAAAGGATCAAACGGCTATTGCGGGCGAGTTCGGAGTCGGCGCGGAGTACCGGACATTGTTCAAAAAACGAGGCGTAACGATTCGCTAACTCGTAAAGATAAGCGGTCAGTATATTCGGGCGATAATCGCGCAGCGTTAATTCAACGGCTTCCTCGAACTTGAGCAAATCCAACGCCAACGACCGTTCCGCGGCGTCCGTGATTTGCAGCGGAACGTCGTTATTCCGCAACGATTCTATTTCAACGCCGCCTCGCGCGAAAATACTTTGCACGCGGGCGTAAGCGTATTGCAAATAAGTCGCCGTATTGCCGTTCATCGCGAGCATTTTATCATAGCTGAACGTATAATCGCTTTCGCGGTTCTGCGACAAATCCGCGTAAATCAAGGCGCCGATACCGATCTTTCGAGCGGTTTCACGGCGTTGTTCTTCGGATAATTCGCCGCTGCCGGTTTTCAATTCGTCGTTGTTTTTAACTATTTCATACGCCCGCCGTTCCGCCTCGTCGAGCAAACTCTCCAGCCCGACCGTATCGCCCGCCCGCGTTTTGAACGGCTTGCCGTCCTCGCCGAGAACCGTACCGAACTTGACGTGCGTCATTTCCAAATCGTAACCTAACATCCGGGCAACGGCGAAAATTTGTTCAAAATGCAAACTCTGCCGGAAATCCACGACATATAATATTGAGTCCGGCTGAAACGTTGCGACACGGTATTCAATCGTCGCCAGGTCCGTCGTCGCGTAAAGAAACGCTCCGTCTTTCTTTTGAATTAGCATCGGGGGAAGCGCCGCGTCCAGAAACACTCCGACCGCGCCGTCCGTTTCGCGGGCGATTCCCTGACGAATCAGCCGCGACGTCAATTCCGGCAACCGGTCGTTATAAAAACTTTCGCCGAGCGTGTGATCGAAAGAAACGTTAAGCCGCTTGTAAATCCGGTTTATATCTTCCTTGCAAAACGGTAAAAACTCGTTCCAAAGCGCGAGATTCTCTTTGTCGCCGCGATGCAATTTCGACGTCTCCTCCAAGACTTGCCGACCGATATTCAAATGACGCAACGCCTGAGTAAGCGTTTCGGAATCGGCGTGAACCGCCGCAATTTTCGCGGCGACCGATTGAACGGTTTCTCGCAAATCGGCAATTTGCGCGAGAAGCCGCGTTTGTTCCTTTTTCAGTTTTTTCAGCCAATCTTTATTCGCCGGATTGTTCTCGGTATCGCTCGGATTTACCGCCAAAAGTTGCTTGTTCAGCTCTTCGTTTTTTTCTTGTAGCGCAACCGCTTGTTCTTCGTATTTGGAAAGATCGGCGACGCATTGATGATAATCGATCAATTTCCGCACGAGCCGATACAGCCGCGCGAGTTCCTCCACCGGTTTTTGCCGATACGCTTCGCAATCGAGAAAGCGTCGATAGCCGTAAATAATCATTCCGAATTGCGTTCCCCAATCGCCGAGATGATTGTCGGTAATCGCCTTATGACCGTAAAACCGCAGAATATTCGCCAAAGCGTTTCCGATAACGGTGGAACGAATGTGTCCGACATGCATCGGCTTGGCGACATTCGGCGCGGAATAATCGACAAGATAGGTTTTCGGTTGATCGGTTTTTGCGACTCCAAGCCGCGAATCGCGTTTGGCGTCTTGAAGCCGCGAGAGAATCCAGTCGTTTTTGAGACGCAAGTTGATAAACCCCGGACCGGCAATTTCCAGCATTTCGCAGACGTCGCCGATTTGTAGCCGCGAAACGATTTGCTGCGCGATTTCACGCGGCGGTTTGCCGAGTCGTTTTCCTATCGGCATTGCCATATTCGCCTGATAATCGCCAAACTTCGGCTCTTGACTCGGACGAATCATTTCAATCATCGCCGCCTTGTCCAACGCCGCATCCTTCGCGTTTTCCGAAAGAAACGATTCAACCGCCGCCTCAAACCGCCGTTTTAAAAGAGTTTGGATATTCATAGTTTTTGACGTAAAAAGATATATAGGAGAATTAAGATATTCGTTTAGGAACTTCTAAAAACTTATTTTTAGACAAGACGAACAGGATTGACAAGATAAGACGTCCTGTAAAATCCTGTCAATCTTGTTTATCCTGTCAAAAAAAATAATCTAAATTTGTTTGTTGAAGGTTTTTAGAAGCGCTCGTTTACTTTTTTCCACACAATTATACATCAATCCGCCGGAAACAAAAGAGGATAATATTTATATAACGTTTCGGCAGATTTGCAAGAACGCCCCGAAACGCCCGGCGGCGCAGATTAGTCCGCAAAGGAATTCGTTTTTCGAAGACGGAACAGACGCCAAAAATCGGCGTCGGGTTGGTTATAAACTTTTGGCTGTTTGGACGTCATTGGGTAATTCAATGAGTTTAGGACACGACCGAAACAAGACTTTAAACGTTTCCAATATAAATCAAATGAATGAGAAGGACCATACAACCGATTAGCGCTGAAATTGCGGCAATTCCAATCGCCACATCAGCATCCGTGCGTTTGGGATTTCTTCTCACGAAAAACGTAATCGCAATCGATGCAACGGCAAGTAAATCGAAAGCGCCCAGCCAAACATACCACATTCCGCTCAATCCGTCGGAAAGAATCACCCTCGCATTGACAGCAGCAAAAACTAACGCCATAATCACGATTCCCGATACAAATGCAACGAATCCAATCGTCCAAGGTTGCTTGTCGCCTTGCGAACGTTGCGGTTTGATTGGTTTTTCTTTTTTGAGCTTTTCTTTTTTTACTTTCGGCGATTTTTCTTTTTTTGATTTCTTTTTCGTTTTGAGATCGCCTTCCGTTGCGGCGGTTTCCCGAATCATTTCCGGTATTGACTCTTCTTCGGTCGCTCTTGTTTCGGGAAATTCCGTCAAAAGATCAACAGTTTCATCGGACGTTTCAATCGGCAATTCTAATGCTATTGCCGCTTCATCGTTTTGTTTGTCCAAAGATACGACAGTTTCCGATTCCGAAAAATCTAACTCTAACAATTCATCGACGTCGTTTAAATTCTCTTGATTATCAGTAACAGGAGACGTTTCTATCGATTCCGTATTTGTAATGTCTATAAACGAAAACGCTTCCGTTTCATTAAATAAATCGTTTGTTGACGTTTGTTTTTCGGCGACCGGCTCTACAATCTTCTCCGCAAATTGTTCTTCCGACTGCTCGACCAAAACGGCTTCTTCGCTTTCCGGTAAAGAGTCGATTTGTTCCAATAAATCCGACTCGTCAAGCAATTCAATATTTTCGCCATACGCTGCGCCGCTTAATTCGGAAACTTCCAACGCTTGTTTCGATTCGGCGTCAAAGTTTTCTCCTTCGTTTGCCGTTGTCTCGAACTCGGCAATGACCAACTCTTCTGTAATAGAATCTTCAAATGAATCGATAACAAACGAGACTTCTTCCAATGTTTCCGAAGAATCAAGAATTTTAGCCGTTGAAGATTCTTCCGTATTTTCCAAAGATTCCGTTGCGATTTCATCGAACAAATTTTCTTCCGGTAGTTCAAAGAAATTTGCCGGTTCTTCGCTTGCTTCTTCTTCAACGATTTCCGGGATTTCCTCGTGCAATTCCAAAAATTCCGACGTTATTTCCGCTTCTTCCGTCGAGAATTTTTCCGATTGATAAGATTTCGCAATACTCAAATCTTCAAGATTTGAATCGCTTTTAGTCGGCGCAGAAATTTCAGCAACAGGATTTTTGATTTCTTCACTCGCGCTATCGGGCAGCAAACCTTCAAGAAAAGCAAACTCGCGAGCGTTAGCCAAAGTATCGGCGGATTCCTCGCTTGTATCAATAACAGAATCTAAATCGGTTATTTCAGAAATATCTAGCTCCAAATCGTTTTCCCTATTATTTTCAAGGGACGATGATTGTTCTTGTTCATTTTCCGAACTTGTATTGTCCTCTTTGAAATCTTCAAATTTCGACACAACATCACCTCTGCATTCTTTGGAGTCGATTAAGTTTTTTACGTCCGTTTGAGCCAAATCATTTTTTTGAAAATCAAACATATTCCGCGCAATTTTACGCTATTATCTTGATTTATAATTTCGATTTTAATTGTGCGTCGAGAAAAATTCCAGTAATTTTATAAGAGCTTTTCAAATTTTTGTAAGAAAATTACGAACAAAAAATAAGTTATTGAGAGAATAATCTTAATACGGCAACTCAAATCGTCAAAAATTCGTTATGACAATAAAAAAAGATTTTCCGAAATAAATTCCGAAAATTATAAAAACTTAGAAAAACGTTTCGACTTAACGACGAAAATATATTGTCTTTAATGATTACCGCAACAGAACCAAAAAACGAATGGAGCCAGACGGACTTGAACCGACGACCCTCGCGTTGCAAACGCGATGCTCTCCCAACTGAGCTATGACCCCAAGTATTTTTTGAACCGAATCGCAACAAATTGTTCGTTGAATATTTCGTAAATTATTTTCAATAACAAACGCAACGTCAAACTGTTTTAGACTGTTTCAGTTTACGAACTAACAATGAAAGACGCGATTTTTTTCGGCTCGACGTGTTACGGTGAATCAATCCGGCAGCGCCTGCTTTATCGAGGGCTTTTGTCGCTTCGAGAAAACTTGATTGCGCCAGATCGACATTCCCTTCGCTTACTGCTTTGATTACTTTTTTACAGATATTCCGAAGACGACTGCGATCCGCACGATTTTTTTCACGGCGCACGACGTTTTGACGAAGTCGCTTTTTAGCGCTTGCAATATTTGGCATAACTCTCTCTATCTCAATACTTTGTAAATTTTTTCAAAAATGCGGGCAATCCATCTCGCAGACATTTTTTGCCGCAACATCATTAAATTCACCAACTTTTCAAAATTGAAAGATTAGTTTATACGTTTTTCTGCGATTTTGTCCAGTAGCTCCCCCACATCTTTATAAGAAAAATCTATCGCCGCTAATTGCGTCGCAAAATCATCCGCTTGCACATAATCTTGCAAACCGTAAGCTAACCGTGCGGCAAGATAGAGCGATTTCTTTTTGGAATCTCCTTCGCCCGTAATGGAATCGACCGCTTGTCGATAATGCGTCATCGCCAACTTATACTGTTTAATTTGCTGGAAACATTGCCCCAACGCAAGCAAACACTCGCCTTGCAACGAGATATCCGATTTCGCCGCCTGAAATTCTCCAATGGCTTCTTTGAATTTTCCTTGCGATTGATAAATTGTCCCCATATCATAACGATAACGCGTGTTGCCGGGATTTTGTTCGACACGCATTGTGTACATTTTCAGCGTTACGTTCGACAGTTCGTCTTTTTTAGACGCAAATTGTGCTTTCAATTGAGTTTTGATCTCTGGTTTTGTCGAAGATTCGTAATTTGTTTTAATCTTTGCGAGATCATCCATCAACCGCCGATGTTGTACTTCAATCAAACGAAGTCGAAATTCCGGTTTATCTTGGACTTTGAGCAAACGTTGAAGAATATTTTCCGCTTCTTTAATTTGATTGGATTGAAAAAGAACGTCCGCGCGGTCAATATAAAGCGTAATGTCTTCGGGGTTTTTGCGCACGTTTTTTTCAAAAAGTTCCTCCGCCGAAAGCTCTTTGCGTTCTTCGTAATCTATTTTTTGTACATCTTCTCGATATTGAACTGTTGTTTTTCCCGTTTGGGATTCGCTCGCGTTATATTTTCCTTTTTTGATCGTTTTTTCTATCATCAAATCGCCGATAGATTTACGCGCTTCGTCGTCATTGGGTTTCGTTTGCAGAACGCGATTCCAGCACGCAATTGCATGATCATATTCTTCCATTTCTTGCAGAGCGCGGGCGGCGGTTCGATTGATTTCGGCGTCTTTAGGACTTGACTCGACGGCTTGTTTATAGTACGCTAATTCGGCAAAGAGATAATCTAATTCATGGCACGCGCGTCCCATTGATAGATAAGCGTTGCTGTCCCAAGGATTTATCTTCAACGCTTCAGCGCCGTTTTCCAAAACTTCTTTCCATTTTTGGCGAACCCAAGCCGTTTTCAACGCCGTTTTAATTTTTCCGCTTTTGAGTAACGCCCACGAATTTCCTTTTTTATTGTCTTTGTATTTTTGCCGCAAATTTAATATAAATGCTTGTATATAAACGATATTCGCCGGATCGCCGAGCAAACATTGAATAAACATTTCTGTTGCGTAATCATGATCGCCCTGCGTCATTTTCTGATTGCCGTAGGTGTAACATTCTTGTAATCGCGCCTTTAATTCTGACGCGCCGCCGCTTTGCTCGTCCGACATATATTATTACTCCCGAAATATTTATTTTGTGCAAAATTCCTAAACGACATTAAAAGCTTTTCTAAATAACATACAATTTTCTATTTTAAGCAGTTTTTTCCATTTTCTCAAGATAATTCTTTGCGTGTCGGCGCAAAATTTATTGATTCTGTGATTTTTTCGATATTATGTAGAGAATCGTTGAAATAAATAGAAATTTCCAGAGAGACGTCGCCTACTTTTTCCATTTGCGTTTGTATGTTATAATGCACAATTCCATTGAAATACTTAAAATCTTATTTCTTTATCAAAAGTTTTTGAAAAATGTCTCGACAAATCAAGGATATTCGTAACATTGGGATTATTGCTCATATCGACGCAGGAAAAACGACGGTTACGGAGCGGATGTTGTACTACTCGAACTTTGTGCATAAAGTTGGAATGGTCGATCAAGGAACGACTGTTACCGATTTTGATCCCGAAGAACAGGAACGCGGTATCACGATTCAAGCGGCGTGCGTTACGTTTAGTTGGAAGAACTGCCGGTTCAATCTCATTGATACGCCGGGGCATGTGGATTTTACCGCCGAAGTCGAGCGGAGTTTGCGGGTACTCGACGGCGGCGTGGTGGTGTTCAGCGCGCGGGAGGGAGTCGAGGCGCAAAGCGAAACGGTCTGGCGGCAGGCGGACAAATATCACGTTCCGCGAATCGCGTTCATCAACAAAATGGATCGGGAAGGCGCGGATTTTTACGGTACGGTCGATGAAATCAAAAAACGTTTGCAAGCGGCGCCGATTGTCGTAACCATTCCGGTCGGAAACGGTCCGCCGCATTTCAAAGACGCTTTTCGCGGCGTCATTGATTTGATTAAAATGCGGATGTTGTTGTTCGACGCTCCCGCGCAAGGATCGGTGGTTACCGAACATGAAATTCCCGAAGAATTGGCGGATTCGGCGAAAGAATGGCGAGCAAAATTACTCGACGATTTGTCGTTATACAGCGACGAATTGACGGAATTGATTCTTTCCGAAGAAGAAATTTCCGAAGAAATGATTCGCGGCACGCTTCGTTCCGCCGCGATTTCCGATATGGCTGTACCGGTTTTTTGCGGAACGGCATTAGACGGAATTGGCGTTCAGCCGGTTATGGACGGCGTTTGTTATTATTTGCCGTCGCCGCTTGATATTCCGCCGGTGGAAGGAATGGATCCGACGCGTCCCGACGAACCGGAATTAGTGCGTCGCGCCGATCCTAATGAACCGTTCAGCGCGTTGCTTTTCAAAATTCAAGCGGACAAACACGGCGACTTGCATTATTTGCGGATTTATTCCGGCACGATTAAAACCAACAGCCGCGTTTTGAATCCCCGCGAGAACAAAAAAGAAAACATGCCGCAGCTTTGGATTGTGCAGGCGGATCGCCGCGAACAAGTTGCGGAAGCGTCGGCGGGCGACATTATCGGCGTCATCGGCTTGCGGTGCAGCATTACTGGCGACACGCTTTGCGACGTAAAATCTCCGATTCTTTTAGAATCGATCACGTTCCCGGAAACGGTCATTTCGATGGCGATTGAACCGGAAACGTCGGACGAGCATAAAAAACTGAAAGCCGTTCTCGATATGATGAAACGGCAAGACCCGACATTTCGCGCCATTGAAAACGAGGAAACCGGACAAACGCTCATCAGCGGCATGGGGGAATTGCACCTTGAGGTTATCAAACACCGTTTGTTGCGCGAGCATAAAGTGAACGTCCGCGTTCATAATCCGCGAGTGAGTTACCGCGAGTCGATTCAAAAGCCGGTTGAGGCGGAAGGAATGTGTCAGCGTGTTCTTGGCGGCAAAAAGCATTCTGCGGGCGTAACGCTGAACATCGAACCGCTCGTCGATGCGAATCAGGCGTTGGAAATCGCGAGCGAGTGCAACGATCCTCGTTTTCTGACGCAATACAAACAAATCGTCTTGGAAGCGATTCGGGAAGAAAGTCAAAGCGGCGGATTGCTTGGTTTTCCGCTCATCAATTTGCGAATAACGTTAAAGAGCGTCGTGATTACAGAAGGGGAAACGGACGAAACGGCGTTTCGCGTTGCTGTTGCCGAAGCGTTCCGCAAAGGATTAGAAACGGCGGGCGTTACGTTGATGGAGCCGATTATGAAACTGGAAGTCGCAACGCCGGAGGAATATCTCGGCGACATTGTCGGCGACTTGCAACAGCGGCGCGCCGTAATCACGCAAACGCTGCAACGCGGCAGTTTGAAAGTATTGGAAGCGGAAGCTCCGCTTGCCAATCTTTTCGGTTACACATCGGCGATGCGAGGATTAAGTCAGGGACGCGCCTCCAGTTCAATGGAACCGCTTGCTTATGGTCCCGCGCCGCCGGAAATTCTTAAAAGTTTTATGCTGGATTAAAACCATCATTTTTTCCTTACGCAAAGGGTCTTGTTTCCTCATGACTTTACCGCCCCGCCAATATTTGGTCGTCCTCGTTTTGTGTACTCATCATACTTGAAATTTCGATTTTTGAACACGGAACGCATAGGATACACAGAAAAAAACACTAAAAATTCGTGTTGTTTCGTGATTTCCGTGTTCAAAACAATAAAAACAAAAACCGAACTTTAAAGTAAGAAAGGTATAAAATGATTCAAGATTTTGCGTCTTAATTTTATTTCAGCATTTTGACGTTCTTTGTTTTGACGAAAATTTTTCTTTCCCCAAAACCTTATTGGCAGACCGGAGCGCCATTGTGAGGCAGCGCGACCCGCGCACGGAAAGACGCGAGGCGCTCGTCTTGGAAGACGCGCGACTGGCGTAAAATTCCCCCCCGGTGGCAGGCGGCGCAGCCTACCGACGGGGCGCTTCGTGGAAGTTAAAAGATAAGAGCTAAAAGTTTCGCAAGCGGAATTTTTTGTTTTGTGATTGAAACAACATTTGCCCCACTTTAAAAATTCTTCGTGAACTTCTTTGCGATTCTTCGTTCTTCGTGGCGAAAAAATATTTTCAAAAAAATTCCAATTTTCCGACAATTCGTATTGACGTCGCGGATTATTTGCGCATAATAAAGATTAATACACTTTACTGAAATGACAAGGTCGCTGTGATTTTTGTCAGTTCAATTTCAAAAAACAAAAAATGTAGAAGGAGTTTCGACTATGAAAAAGT
>JAISZO010000387.1 GCA_031269105.1 Planctomycetaceae bacterium
GTCAATGATTTTTTTATGACGCAAAAGATTTGTGCATGACGCAAAGGAAATATTCCCCCGAATCCATCGGAGAAAATGAGGAGTGCAAGAAAAAATGCGGGCGTTAGAGGCGCCCTAAACTTCACCACGAAGAATCGCGAAGTTTTCACTTTTAACTTCCACGAAGCGCCCCGTCGGTCAACTGCGTTGACCGCCACTCCTCCACCGGAGGGGAATTTTCATGGACTCCTACGAAGTAAGGAAAACGAAAAGGGAAAGAATAACGGCAGCCCAGAACGTAAGCGAGGGTTGAACCGTTGCTTACGCTCCAGTCTGCCATTTTCCCATTTTAAAAATCTTTCGTGAAAACTTCGCGCTTCTTCGCGGTGAACGTGTTGAAAACCAACACTGGAATCTGAATTATCCAAAAAATTTTAAGGCGGTTTCAATGGAACGGAACGCTCGTTTCGCCAACAATAACAATACAAGGACTGCAAAGTTGTTCGCTTTCGACCGTCGTTATCACGTCAGCAAGGGTTGTGCGGACGACTCTTTGATCGGAAAATGTCGCATTGAAGATGATGGCAACCGGCGTTTGCGGATTCATACCGTTTTCAAGAAGCGCCTCGCTCCAAACATTGGCGGTTACAACGCCCATATAAAAAACCAACGTGCCGGGAAACGACGCAAATTTTCCGAAATCCAGCGGCGTTAAAGTCGGATCGTGTTGATAAGAAAGACGTCCGGTGATAAACGCGACCGCGCTGGCGCGACGGCGGTCGGTCAAGGAAATTCCGGCAACTTGCGCGGCGGCGGACGCGGAAGTAATTCCCGGCACGACTTCAAAAGTTACGTTTGCGTCAAGAAGGGCTTGTATTTCTTCGTGAAGCCGTCCGAAAATATGCGGATCGCCGCCTTTGAGCCGCACGACTGTTTGACCGCTTTTTGCCGCTGTAATCATCTGTTCATTGACTTCCGCCTGTTTGATTTTTCGTCCCGTATAAGGTCGTCCCAATGAAATCAATTTTGCATCGGCTTTCGCATACGCCAGCGTCCGTTCATCAACAAGATAATCGTAAAAAATCACATCCGCCAACGCAATGTATTTCACGGCTTTGAGCGTTAATAATTCAGGATCGCCGGGACCAGCGCCGACAAGATAAACTTTGGAAGTCATAAGAGGAAAATCAAAAAGATGCAACCGTTATCTATCCACGACTTGTAAAAAACGTTTTTTATTTGTTTTATTGTTCGTTCATAAACGACATGAAAGCGACGTTTCTCTTCGCGAGAAATACAAAATCGCAAGAATAATAAATCTTGGAAAATCGTAAAAAATTTTCGTCATTGCACGCGGCATTGGAATCGCAAAACGCCGAAATCGCCGACATTGAGCGGTTTGGAAATTTCCCATCGAAGCGTAAGCGAACCGGATTGATTTTGTTCGGTGAAAAATTCTGTCGGAACGGACGCGCTTGCCGATCCTTCGACGTATTCAAGACGCGGCGTCAACGAATCGACAATGTTAATATTGCCGACTTGCTCGCTTCCGATATTTTCAAATCGAATCATAAACGTAACAATTTCGCCGCGTTGCGCCGCGTCTTTGTCCGCAATTTTGAACAGTTTCAATTTCGGAACGGTCGCGTTTGCGTCGTCTTTCAATAAAATTGCTTCCGGCGTTTTCAATCCAATCATCGCTTGCGCCATTCGCTCGTCGGTATAAACTTCTATGTTGTCCGCGCCGCCCCACGCGACCGCCGCCAATCTGCCTTGCGCGAGAAACGCCAGTTCCGTACTGCTGAACGTTTTATGCGTCAGTAATTGCGATAACGAATGCGTTACGTCCTGACCGGCGTAAATCATCGGCGAGCGGTGCGTATTGAGAACGCCGAGATTCGCGCCCGCGTCCGTTTCCCGCAACACAACATTCGACCGCGTATAAATTGGCGAGCTGTTTTGCCGCGTCTTTCCGATTTTCATTTTTTCGGAAAACGCTCTTAATTTTGTTTGAGCGTCTATTGTCGCGTAACCAAGCCATTGCTCGTTGACGTCCAATCCGTCGATTTGACGCACAGAACCAAATCGCGGACTATAAATATAAACCGAATTGGATTTCTCTATAAACGTCCGACGATCCAGCGCGTCGTATTGAACAACCGTATCTTCAGGATCAACGCCGTGAAGTTCGCCGTTGGAACGAACCGACGCGCTTGCCCAATTATCGCCGCCGTCGGCGAGATATTCTTCCTGTGGAGAAACGTTGGAAAGTTTGCCCCAATAATATCCGTCGGGATGCGGAACGGCTTGGATCGCTTGCCGATGATTCGGAATGTTTTGTCCTTGTCGTTTGAGTGTCGGATCAATAACAATCGCCTCTTTGTTTCGCGGTTTTATCGAAAAATCAATCGCTTTTTTGACCGGCTGCGCCGGTTGAGTTGGAACGGAAATTTGTTCTTTCGCTTTCGCGTCGCCATCGTTATTATTTTTCTTTTGCGTTTCCTCCTCTTGATTCTGCGTTTTATCGGTTGACGCAGATTCTTCGGCGGATTGCGTTTCGGATTCGTTGGGCGTTTCCGTCGAGGTCGTTGACGGCGTCGCCGGTTTTGTTTCATTGTTGAAATCAATTTCATCAAAACCGTCCCGCTCGTCTGCGGATTTTTCGTTTTGAGATTCCGGGGTTTGTCCGCGATAAATGATTGATGAAGGACGTCCCGCATTTTCATTGATAGAAAAATCCGGCGAAAAAACTTGCGAATTTGCCGCAGGAATCGGCATTGTTTCCAACGGCATTTTTCCGCGTATTCCGTCGCGCGGCGGAATGACGCCCGAAGACGCATCTTTGGAAACCGCCGGTTGAATCTGCGCCGCGCCGGATTGCGTTGTCTGTTGCGTCATTGGTAATTGCGACGCCGACGCCTGATATGAAACCGATTGAATGTTCGTTTTGCCGGACGCGGTCGCGTTAGAAAAATATTGCGACGCCGTCGTTTCCGAGCGGGAAGCCGGCGCATATTTCGGCGTATTGCCCGCATAATAACTTCCGGCACGCGGCGTGTTTTGCCAATGTTCCGGCATTGTCGTTCCGGCGTACATTTTCGGCGTCTTCCAGGATTCTTGCCACGCGTAATCGTCATATTTCACGCCGGTCGGAAGATCATAGCGAGAATCTTTATAAATAGCCGGTTGACGACACGCTTCCAATCCAAGCGTCAAGCCGACAAAACCTGTCAACAGAATAATTTTTTTGAAAAATTTTTTTCTCATTTTTTCTCTTCCTTGAGAAAAGCGTTATTTGTTCAAATCATAAACGTAAAATTTTTACGACGAAAGACGCAAAGAAATACAAAAAATTTTCTTTAGAAAATTTCGTATGTTTCGCGTTAGAAAATATTTCTTCGGTCTTTCCATTTGCCGCGTCCAAAGTTTTTCCGGTTTTTATTATTTTGTTATTTGTCATTGTTACGCTTTTTTACCGAACGATTTTTTGTCCGCTTTGCGCTTGAATTTCAATATTTTGTTTTCCTATCCAAGTCGGCGAACCGAAAAAGAAAGCCGAATCGCTTTGATTCGGATCGGGTTGACGATTGCCGATTCGCAAAATCGCCATTGGTCGTCCGAATTTTTTCGCCGCTTCTAACGCGTTTTCTTCCGGTTTCAATTCTTCCGACAACGCAATCCGTTCTTCTCCGGTTGTCGGCTGAGCTTTGAACGCGTCTTCCAAATAAATAATTCGCGTAACCATCCGTCCGTTCATCGCAATTTCTAAATCTTCTTGCGTGATTTCGATTTCCACCGGAAATTCCATTTCTTTTCCCGCCGGCGGATAAAGGCGGTCGATCACTTCAACGCTCGGATACAATTCTTTTCCGGCATGATACGGAATATCCGTCAGCTGAAAACGATAGACGTTTCCAACAAACAAACCGATTTGAAACGGCGCGGCTTCCGGCAAAAGAAATTTATCGTTTGTCGCAAACGCGATTTTGGTTCCTTCCGGCAAAAGAAATTTCACTTGTTGTAAATAACCTTGCATAGAAAACGGCTGCAAAAGCGCTCCCTGACCGACAACGCCAATCGGTAAACGATTCGGATAGAAAGAATGTCCCGCTTGCTGAGCAAATGTTTGCGGCAAAAGAATAACATTCAAAATGACAAACAAAGCGCCGGCAAAAAAAACGACGCCGATTCTCTTTTTATCGCCGCAATTGAAAATTCTCATTGTTCGCTTCCTTTCGAGCAATTCAAAAACAGGTTGCGCAATGGTTCACCGAACTTTTTGCCAACCCGTTTCATTTTTTGAGTTAATCCGAAATAATTATTTATTTTATGGCGGACGTTTCCAAATCTTTATTTCCAAGACGAATAATAGCAAGGATTGATCCGCGACGATCCGCTTCGGTGATCGGATCGGAACCCGGTTCCAATTGCGTATTAACGAGCGTTCCCACGCCCGCCATTGCCAAACCTTGAAATTCCGGGTCGGGCAGATAAACGACCTTCGTTACGAAATTGCCGGAATCGACTTGATCAAAATCGTTATCGGTAAATTCAATCGGAATCGAATTGTGCGCTAAAAACGCTTGCGAGCGAGCCATCGTTGCCGCAACTTCAATTGTCGGATAATACACTTTGTCCGGTCGCGCGGGAACATTCGACAATTTCACGCGATAAATCGCGCCTTGCGGAAAGTTTTGACGGAACGGAATAATTTTCGCGTCGGAATCAAACGCGCCCGGCAGAACAACGTCCCAATTCACGGTCAATTCTTCGGGCGCAATAAAATGCAACTGCGAAGTTGACAACGGACGAGGAACCGGCGCAACCGCAGGACTTGCCGACGTTCCGTAATCTCTGCCTAACACGGGCGCTCCCGTGCCGATTATGCGTCCCGCGACAGGACGTTGGACAACGGAACGTAAACGTCCGAAATTTTGCGCCTCAACCGTCGAGATCAACGCAACTTGCATTCCAACGACCGCAATGATCGCCGCCGCTCTACTCATACTGTATTTCATCTCAGTTCCCCCTCTGATACTTTTGCATTACCGACTGACCTCAAAACGGGCAATCATTGCAAGTTTATCATTCTTTTTGTAATAAAAATGTTTCAAAAATCCGCGTCGTCTTTGCCGCGTTCTCAAATATTGATCTGGCGTTCGGGACGTTTTGACGTTAAAATTCCTTTTTTGACGGAAAACGTTAATCCCGTCCGCAACATAAACAGGTACGTCTGAATCTATTTTTCGGCGTCGTTTCTCTGATTCTTTGGAAAATTCAGAAATAATGAAAAAGATGGAATTCATCAATGTTTCACGCTTTCGCTATTTTATCAATATTATGCAAAAAGAAAACATGACGCATATTATTTATATCGTTTTATTTTTTTCGGCGCTTGTTTTTATCCAAACAGACAGAAAAGAAAATTTTATTTTTTCGCAAAATTCTGTATTAGCTCCGCAAATAGAACCGCAAGGAGAAGCGGACTCGTTATTTCGGGAAATGCTTTCTTCGGTGGAAGGCGCGATTTCGATTTCGGCGAACATCCGCCAACAAATCAACTTGTTTGGAACGGAATTTCATGGGGTGGGTTCTTATCATGAGTTGAAAACGCCCGAATTGCACGGAAAAGAAATGACGCGATTTCGTTTGGAATTGCAAATTCAATCTCCGGCAACTGCGAAAGAAGTCGGAAGTCCAAATTCCATAACCGTTGTTTGCGACAGAACTTACAAATATATTTACCGTTATATTTCGCTGGAAGACGAAAAAATTCTGGAACGGATTGAAATTAAACGTTTGACGGACGCGCTTGAAGCGGAACGCCGTTCCGATATCCCGACAGAAGTTGGTTCGATGTTTGGACTGGGAGGATTAGCGGGAATGTTGCGGGAAGTTAGAAAACGGTATGATTTTTTAGAAACGCCTGTCCGAACTCAAATCGGCGAAGAAAATAATAAAATTAATGTGCGAAAAATTCGAGGAGAACTCAAACCGGCTTTGATCAAATCGCTGACGGAAATGGATTCGAATAACAAAAAACAAAAAATCCCCAATTATATTCCGACCGCCATTGATATTTTTATTGGAGACGACGATCGATTTCCGTTTCGTTTTGATTATTTTTGGACGGCGGACGCTTCGCCGCCTTCCGGCGAGCGTTTTGGATATTTTCTTTTTTACAATCAAGTTTTGCATGATCCGATTTCCGAAACAATGTTCGATTATTTTCCAAGCGAAAACCTTTCGCCAACCGATGTTACAGAGCAAATCATTCGTCGAATGTTGCAACGTTAATGTTGAAAAATTCGTACATTTTTCGCCGAAATTTCATATTTTTCAAAGACGGGAAATTTTTTGCGAGTCGATATTCTCGAAAGGCGCTTCGAGTCAACTTTACCTTTTAACTTATTTACGTTCGCGTTTCTTCGCGGCGAATAAAAATTTTGGCGGACTGACGAGTTATGACAAATTTCCTTTCACCTCTCGAGCGAGCCGTTCCAATCCTTCTTCTGTTGAGATAAGCGGTTTGTAACCAAAATCATTTTGGGCGCGGGAAATATCAAACCAATGCGAACGCGCAAGTTGTAAAACGAGAAACCGCGTAAGATTTGGTTCCGCTTTCAAACGCAAAACGTTATAAAAAAATTCGAAAAACATTCCGGTACGCCATGCCGATTCAAAAGAAATTGACCGTTCTATCGGCGGAAGTTGAACTAACGACAATAAGCGATTGATAAAACCCCAGCAATTCACCGGCTCGCCTTGCGAAATAAAATAAGCGTTGCCGGCAACGCGGCTTCCGGCGGTTAATGCGTCGGCGGCTTGCAAATGAGCGGTCGCGGCGTTTTCGACATAAGTAATATCAACGATATTTGTTCCGTCGCCAATACGTTTCAGTTTTTTCTGTTTGGCACGCTCAATGAGACGCGGAAAAATGTGACGGTCGCGCGGTCCCCAAATGAGATGCGGACGAATCGCGCAAGTGAGAAGTTCTTGTTTGCCGTTGGAAGCAAGAACAATTTGTTCGGCTTTGGCTTTGGTTTCTGGATAATGCGCCAGCCATTGCGCAGGGTAAGGCGTCGATTCATTAATTCCATTTTGATTGTTTCCGTCAAACACAACGCTTGGACTGCTCGTGTAAATAAATTTTTTGACGTGATTGTTGAGACAAGCGTTGATTAGCAAAAGAGTTCCGGTGGCGTTAATATCCCAAAACATCTTTTTTCGGCAACTGATTCCAGCCATCGCCGCCGTATGAAACACAATATCAACGTTTTGAGTCGCTTTATTGACGTCGTCGACATCTCTCAAATCTCCTAAACAAACGTCAATATTTTCCAAACAACAAAAATCTTGATTTTTACGACAAAAAACTCGTACTTTATCCCCGCGCGCCAAAAGTTGCTCAACGATATATTTCCCTAAAAATCCGTTTCCACCAGTTACCAATGCGTACATAAATTGATCGTCTTCCCCTAATGGATAGTTTTTATATTTTTGTCAGGACTGTGTTTTATCCCGATGTGAAAAGAATAGAAACATAATAATAAAACGAGTCGTCGGGAAAAGCAAGTTATTTTGTTTGCATTTGGACAAATTTTCTTTAGATATTCGATTGTTACAATTATTTTATTTCTATGCGTTTGCGTTGTGTTTTATTTTTCTGTCTATGTCAAGAAGTTGAGATTTTAGAAATATCTCTCGAAGAGTAAACAATACTATTATGCGAAGTTACGTCGTACTCCATTATTTTCGTTGCAATATTTTTTCTATATATACTATATCGTTATTGGGATTATTATAATAGGGTTCTATATTATAAAAACCGTTTTTATAATATATTTTCAATGCGATTTCCATTGTTTTAATGTATCCAATCGCATTTTCTCATAATTTTTACATTTTGCTTCGTCTATTATTATTTCAACCAATTTTTTACCAATGCCTTTCCTTTTATACTTATTCTTTACAAACAGCCTTTTCATTTCACAGATATTTTCATTAAGTCTTTTTAACCCAACACAACCAATAACATTGTTATTGTCTTTTGTAATAATAAACGTTTCGTCAGGTTCTTTATATTTTTGCGGAAAATTGATTAGTTCTGCGTCAATATTTTGAAACGCTAAATCTTGATTCAACCATTTTGTATATTCAATTATCAATTCTTTGGCATGAATTATTTCTTCCCTTGTTTCCTATTTTTTATAAACAATTTCTCCTTTCGGACAAGGTTCTATCGTGTTCGTTTTATTCGTACAGGTTTTCTTTGCGTTTCCTGTTTCTTTTAATAAATCATTTATACCATTTCCCCTTTCCCTTAAAATTTGCGAGCAAAGGTAATTAACCATTGACAATTGCTCGTTATTCATTCAACCGTTTGCTGATGTTTAAGTTTCCGACTAACGATTTCATTTGCGTAATAGCAACACTATTGAGTTGTATCAAGCGTTCACTTTGTGCAAGTCCTTGACGTATTAGCAAGGCGTTAATACTTTCCATATTGGACAAAACGACTAATT
>JAISZO010000416.1 GCA_031269105.1 Planctomycetaceae bacterium
CTGAAAAATTGCGTCGATGCACTGTTGCATGGTCGTACTCCACCACAATTGATTCTCAACTGAACTTCAATTCTCAACTTTTCACGACGTCTGCGATCAAGCCGCGTGAACGGTTACATTTTAGGAAATACGCCGGAAATAATAAATAATGTTTTATCTATTTTTTTATTTTGACATTTTTTAGAAAATTACGAAAAATTTTTGAATATTCTTCCCTATTTATTGTTTTTTTGAGATAATCGGGTATCATTATGCCAAAACGGTTTTTGTGTTGGGATTGTCGAAATGTTGTGAAGGGGACATTTTACAGTTTTCTACGCTGTCCGTTTATAACTTCGATGAAACGACGCTCTTTTCCTTTTATGTTTGCGTGGGAGTCCATTAAAAATGGGTAAAGTATATATTGATTTTGATCCCCAACAAGGTTTTCCGAAAGAAAACAATCTCTTTTACGAATGCCAATCGTGCCACGTGGAAATTCCGTCTGCGCCAAAAGAAAACCTTTGTTGTAAATGTTTTAATATCTTTTACGACGTCGATGAAGATAAATTTTCCGTGCAGGATACGTCAAAAATTGCATTATTTAAGAAGTCGTAACTGATTGATCGATCAGTTGGAGGAAAATTTTCAAACCGTAGAATTAAGAAATAACATCCTTTCCGGTTTTGCCGTTTGGCGGAAGATTCGATACTTGACAAGATTCCAATTCCGCCGTTGCACTTTTTTTGCGCTCATTCCGGTAATCAATCGCACGAAAAATCATTTTATTTTGTTTCAAAATCGCTAAAAATAATCCTTCGGTGAACGAAAGAAAATGTTTTGCGTTTTCAAATAGGTTTGTTCGTTTGAGTCAATCATAAATTCAACATTCAGTAATAAAGTAAGCGTAACCAATTGTATGTCAAATTTTTCCAACGATTCTATCCAAGAAAACGATCCGTTATCAGAAACGCCGGAGATTATTTTTCCGTCGCCGCAAACGCTTCCGCCGAAAAAGCGGCGTTTGCCAAAGGATGTTTGGGCAAATACTTTTTCGATTTTACTGATTGTCTTCTGTTTTTTGTTGGTGTTGTATTTGATACCGGAAGTCGCTTCGCAACTTGTTTATCAAATGACGCGAGGGAGCGAACGTGCCAAAGCGGAAACGGCGGCAAAGTTATTGAAAGAATTTCCAGCGCCGGAAACCCGTATTCCTTGGGTGGTTAAAAAAGCGGGACCGTCCGTTGTCAGTATTCAGCCGATTAGCCGCGTGATAACAAATAATCGTAAAATTTTCGACGCGTTTACAGGGCTTGGTTCGGGAATTATCGTTGATAAAGAAGGTTATATTATCACGAATTATCATGTCGTTAGAGCGGAAAATCGTTTTCAAGTCACGTTGAGCGACGGGCGAAGCACGCAAAACGTGCGATTTGTCGGCGGCGATCCTGGTATTGATTTGGCGGTATTAAAGATCGATATCGCCGATCTTACTCCGATGGAATGGGGAGATAGTACCGCGTTAGCTGTTGGCGAACCGGTTTTAGCAATCGGCAATCCTTACGGATTTTCCAACACCGTAACGTATGGAATCATCAGCGCGAAAGAGCGTTATACCCGTGATTTTAACGATTCCAATAAACGGGAACCGCAGGAATATTTGCAAACGGACGCTGCGGTGAATCCCGGGAACAGCGGCGGTCCGTTGGTCAATATGCAAGGGGAAATGGTCGGAATCAATACGGCAATATTCGGCGAAACGTATCTCGGTATTTGCTTTTCGATTCCAAGCGCTTTAGCAAAAAAAGTTTATGAAGAAATTCGTAAAAAGGGAAAACTCAGTTTCGGATTACTGGGCGTACAGCTTGGCGATTCGAGTCTGAACACGGAAGGACGTGCCATCGGCGTTGTTATTGACGGCGTTATGCCGGGCTATCCTGCCGAAAAAGCGGGAATCCAACCCGGCGATGTGATTACGAATTGGAACGGAACGGAAATTCACGAAGCGATTCAATTGAATCACGCGATTCTTTTCACCTCGCCCGGCGCTCATGTCAAAGTCGCTTGCCTGCGCGACGGCAAACGGATAGAATTTGAAGTAACGGTAGCTAAACGTCCGGTGAGAATGCGGTAGCGACAAACGTCGAATTTTTATCTTAAACATTGAATTTTAACGCAAAGGAGAAAACCATGTTGTTCCAAGTATTCTTGTTTTGCGCCATTCTTGGCGGCATTGTCCTTGTGATTCAAACCGTCCTGACGCTGTTTGGATTAGGCGGCAATTCGGATATGGATTTCGATTGGGAGGTCAACGTTGACGCGGATGGCGGAATTGATCATGCGCACAATTCGGATTTCCATTTTTTCCGTATTATTTCGTTACGCACGCTTGTTGCCGGAATCACGTTTTTCGGACTCGCGGGTTGCGGAACGTATGCCGGAACAAAAAACAATCTTATTTCATCTCTTGCCGCGATTGTTGCCGGAACAATTGCGGTCATTTTAGTTTATCGTCTGTATCGATGGATAGATTCGTACCGTTTTTCCGGCAATGTGACGGTTGAAACGCTCGTAGGAGCGGTCGGTACGGTTTATGTTCGGATTCCTCCTGAAGGAAAAGGCGCAGGAAAGGTTTTGGTAACGCAACAAAACCGGACTATGGAATACGAAGCGATCTCCAACAATCCCAAAGAACTTCAGAGCGGTACTCAAATCGCCGTTGTCAAAATCCTATCGCCGTCGGTTGTTGAAGTTACCGAAGTGCATTAATTCGCCGAGTCCCATATCACCGTTGATGATATTCCCTGACGCTACAATTTCGTTTTTAAAAGTAGATTCAAGGTTTTAATCACACATTCATGCAAAAAATTGTAATCTATATCCTTTCAATTTTTTACAAATACAGTTACTTCAACCAGATATAGAAAGTTTCAATCCACGCGCGTCGTACGACTTCCAAAAGCACAATAAATTTAGAAAGCTGACCGGCGTAAAAGAAATTCTAATAATCATGTTAGCGGCGTGGTTTACCCCGCGCTTTTGTGCATAAAATCCAACAGCGTTGGGCAAGTTCACGCCATTAATAATTGTTAATTTTGCGTTTTTAGAAGTTCTCTTCAGAATTTTCGTCTTCTTCGGGAAGCGGTTCAATTCGGACAATTTCAATTCGGCGGCGAGTCGCGGCGACAATTGTAATTCGCAAACCGTCGTAATCGTATATCTCTCCCTGAACCGGAACGCGTCCCATTCGGTCGAGGAGAAAACCGGCAATCGTATCGTAATTGTCGTCTTCGGGAAAACCAATACCAAGCCGGTCGTTCAATTCGTCAATATGCACTTTTCCCAACACCTGATAAGTTGCCTCCGCACCGACGACTTCAGTAACGCCGTCCACAAAATCAGGATCGTATTCGTCCGTAATTTCCCCGACAATTTCTTCTAACACGTCTTCCAGCGTTACCACTCCCGACACGCCGCCGTATTCGTCCAAAACAACCACAAGATGAACGTGGTTTTGCTGAAATTCCTGCAATAACGAAGAAACCGGTTTCGTTTCCGGGACAAAACGCGGTTCCCGCAACAATGTCGTCCAAGGAGCGCGGTACTCGATATTTGGCTTGGCAAGTTCCGCGAGAAGGTCTTTCGCAAAAATCACGCCGATAATATCGTCGCGATTCGCGTCAAAAACAGGGATTCGCGAATGCGGGGCTTTCATCACCGACGCGAGCATTTCTTCCCACGAAAGCGTTTTAGAAATCGTGTACATGTCGGTTCGCGGCGTCATAATTTCCGAAACGACAACGTCCCGAAGTTCAATCACGCCTTCAATCATTTCGCGCGCGTCGTCTTCAAGCAATCCTTCAAGACGTCCTTCGGAAACAATAGTCATAATTTTTTCGGAAAATTGTTCCTCTTCGGTCGCGTCCGGTTTTTGACCGGAAAGCCGAACGCAAATTGCGTCAATAAATTTTGCGCACAACTCAAGCGGATAAAAACAAAATATCAAAAACTGCCAGATCGCCCATCCGTAAACGGTAATCGACGCCGACCAAAGCCGCGAAAACGTCGTCGGAATCCAAACCAGAAGCGCGATAAGAACAAACGTCAAAACGGCGAGCATCGTTCCCCACTCGACGTAATCCCAGTCTTTCGGAAGCTGATCCTGCTTTTTGAGAAACCAGAGAATACCGCTCATTACAGTCAGCGACACGCAAAGATAAAGAAACATGGAGACGGCTAAAGCCGCCCGTTTGTCGTTTTTCTTAATGACGTCGAGTTTGTTTTTTTTTGCCGAAGTTTGTTGGTGAAACTCCTGCAACCGATGTTTAGAAAAATCGGAAAGGGATTTTGCGCCAATCGCGGCAAAACAAGAAAGTATCAGCCCTAAAATGGTGAGTTCAAGCATGGAAAAATGTCGAGAGCGTCCTTATAGCCGCCGTAAGTGGAGAGCCATTGCGGAAAAACGGCAAAATCAATTGACCGGAATATTCAATAGAAAACTGGATTTATCGCTATTCACAATTTTCTCTCAATAATTCATATAAATCATACACTAAATTTCCATAGAAGTCAAAACCCCCCTAAAAATTCAATCATTTTGCGTAAATCTTAATCGATCCATCTTCGCTGACAAAGAAACCATTCGACGCTTGTAAAAACGACGGCGATTATCACAAGCCAAAACCAGATCGGACGTCCGGCGGCGACGCGCGTGACGTTTTGGGCGTTTTGAAGGTAAAACGATTCTGGAGCGGAACGTAAATTACTTTCTTCGGCGTTGGCGAGGTTACACGCGATTTGTTGGATCGGCGGCGAATTTTCTTCCGACGCGGTAATTTCCCAAAGTCCGCAGCGAGGCGCCGTTCCGAGCGAAACGCGTCCCGACTTGACCGGAAACAAGGGCGGCTTGGAATTTTGCGTTTCCGAACGTTCCGCGTTTATTTGTTTTAAGGCGACGCTTTTCGGAAAAGCGCCGGACGCGGCGTCGCGCGACGAAGAAAACGAAACGGTAATCGGCTCGGCGGTGGAATACGTTTTTTCCATTTCGCCGCCGCTTCCGCGAAAGTCGTTCAATGCGTTGGAAATCATAATTGGAAACGCCGTCCGCAACGCCAAATCGCCGCGTTTCAAATCGCCGGAAAACAATAACGTTTTACGGTCGGGCGTTTGCCATCGCAAATAAATCGGATATTCTTCCGGCGTTGACGCGAGTACCGAAAACTCAACATTCGTCTTATCTTCCGCGTCGGCGTTTGCCGAATGTCCGCTCTCGTTATTTGCTTCGGCGAATCGCAACGTTAAGCGTTTCGCGCCGGGAATAAGAACATTCGTCAAATGCACGAAACGCATGAGCGACGATTCTTTGTCCTCGTTTGCCGCAAGCGGAGATTCGATTGATTCGCCGACCGCGCAGAAATCAGAATCATTTTGCGGGTCAATGATAAAAACGTTTCCTTTGGGAATTGTTGTTGGAACGGTTCGATGCACGATCAAAACCGAATCGTTAGGAACAATCGCCGGACATTCGGTCAGAACGGTCAATTCGATATTTGGCTGCGCTTGCAAAACGTATCCGAGAAAAAAATCTGTTTCGCCGTAAAACAAAATTTTCTGCACCGGACGCGACGGAAGAATCGCCAACGCCGTATCGTCGAGCGGAAAAGCGTCGAGCGGCTCTTGCGTTCCGGTTTTTTTGAGCGACGCTTTCAACACGCCGCCTTGTTCGCCGGCGCTTCGGACAATCCGCGTTATTGTTTGATTCGGCTCCAACGAGAGAGGAATTACGTCAACCGGCGTTCCGTCCCGATCAATTTCAAGACGGCATTCCGTTTTCGTTTCGCTGAAATTCGCGACTTCGGCGAGTATCTCGTAACCGACCGCGTCGCCGAGAGAACGCCGCGGCTGAAACTGCGTAATCGCGACGTTATCTAACGGTTTGCCAACCGGAACAAATCGCACGTCTTTTGCCGACAGATATTTTTCCAGATTTTTCGCGCCGCCGTCCGTATAAACCAGCACGACGGAATCCGGTTCGTTTGCCGTTAGTCGGCGAGCCAGTTCTATCGCTTTATCCAATTCCGTCGGACAATCGGTGGGAGGAATTTCCGCCGCCTTTTTGCGAAGCGTTCCGAGATGATCGGCAAATCCCGCCGCGACTTGCGGTTCGCCGCCTGCGGTGATAATCGCCGTTTGACGAACGGTATCCGTTCCGGCAAGATACCGCGACAATTCGGCTTTTGCCAAATCGAGCCGCGTTGTTGCTGTTGTTGCGGATTCTCTCGCGTTCATGCTGGCGGAATTGTCCACGATAATGACCGTCCGCGATTCCCGTTTTTGCGACGTGAACGCCGGATTCAGCGCCGCCGTCACAAGCAACGACAGAAACGCCAAACTGACAATCAGCGATAAAATCCGCCGCAATCTCCGCCAAAGCGACCGCGTCCGGCGTTCTTCAAACACCTGGCGCCAGAAAAGAATTGTCGAAACATTCTCTTGACGCAGCCGAACTTTCAAGATGTAAAACAAGATAATCGGCGCGGCAAGCGCCGCCAAAAATCCTGCCATTGGGTTGAGAAATTCCATGAGAAGCAAATCAAGTACAAGTAATAAGGACTCAAACAATCAACAAATCTATTAAAACAAAACAGGGAGATGTTGTCAACAGATTTTCGCGGAGAAAGGAAAAATATCGCGATCATCGGTAAAAGCCGCTTACTAAAATCTGCCATTTGCCCGACTTAGGGACATCTCGAACGCCCGCATCTTTTCTTGCAATCCTCATTTTCTCCGATGGATTCGGGGGAATATTTCTTTTGAGTCGTGTAAAAATCATTGACGCCCGTTTGTTTTTTCTCAATTTTCGGTCTTTATGCTTCCCTATTCCTCTTATTT
>JAISZO010000076.1 GCA_031269105.1 Planctomycetaceae bacterium
TCGCACCATTCTTCGCGTTCAGGAAAATCCAGAACGTTATAAATGTCGAGGAGAGGCGGTTCGGTTTCTGCGAGCCGTACAGCTTCCGCGAGATTTCCCTGTCGTAAAAATCCGCCGCAAAATTTCATTCGCTCGTTGAGTTCTCCGCACGCGGCGGCGTATTGTTCCGCCAACGCCCGCAACGTCTCCGGCGCAGTTGTGTCGGAAAACATCAAAGCGTTTTTGATTGCGTCAACTGTTGATTGATAATCAGACATGGTTATGTGTTGAGTTAATGTTGAGTTTAAATTTTTTGATTGTTAAATAAAATTATCGTTTGCGACAAAGTGGGCAATCTTTCGGCAAGGTGGGCTACCTTTCGCCGAAAGGTAGCGTCGGCAGTAGCCGACTGTAACATCTCAATTTTATTGTGATTTCATTACGAAAATATTTTGCGAAATACCGCCGTTTTCACACTGGAATACGTTTTGGCATTCCAATGTTTCTGTCGGTTATCACCGACGTTGCCTTTCAGCGAAAGGCAACCTACCTACATTCAATGAAATTTCGGTAATTTTATTTTGAGGTTAGAAGTGGAACTGTAATATTCAAACCGCCATAATCGTATGCAAAGTTAAATTTTTTGAACGCTAATTCTGTTGTTTGAAAATTTTTATAAGAATCAACGATGTTAATTATGCTTTCAGCTATTTTCTTTGTATCATCATCAAAATTACCTTTATCTATTATCATTTGACTACAAACTCCATCATTTTTTACAAGTTTATCAATGTGTTTATCTTCTTCTCTCTCCTTATTAACCCATTCTTCAAAAGATTTATATTTTGTCCTTTCAGACGGCATTCCAGATGCTATTGGCGCTTTTAGTTTCTCCATTAGGATACCAAGCTCGCGTTGAAAAATTTCATTCCATTTTTCTTCGTTAAAATTCTTTATAAAAACGGCTTTAGGCGTAATCGCTATATCAAATGTAGTAACAATATCTTTATCTTTTCCGATTTTTAATTCACAAGGATATGTTATTTCCACGTTGCTAGTGTCTCTATCGTCAATTGCAATGGTTCTTTGTCCTGTTTTTTCACAAGTTAAATGCTCTTTATTACTGGCAATTTCAATACTGATATTGAAATTATAAAAATAATATAAAGGGAAATTTATTTGTTGAAATTCCTTGAAATTAAACAACAAATATGTTTTTTCCTGATCGCTCATTTCACCAATCGAAAATTTTATTTCAGATACCGGAGTTACAATAGTATCCATGTTGTCTTTTATTTTTTTTCCTTCTTCATGTTTAGCAATTAATCCTTTAACTTCTTTTTCAAGTCCTGTTTTTAGGTCTTCTAACAATGCTATGACAACTGCCAATACATCCTTTATTTTTTGTAATTCATTTTTCTGTTTGTTCAAATCCTGAATTTTTGCTTCAAGACCGTTTATTTCCCCTTTTTTCTTTTCAATTTCTGCATTGAGTGAAGCAACGTCATTTTTTGCCTCTTTCTGTTTGGCGTCATAATAACAAAAAAACAGTATTCCGCCGACAATCAATGCAATCATTAACAATAGAAAAGCAATCACGACGCCCCAGAAACAACCTCTTTTATCGTTGCTTTCTTCCGATTCGTAACGGTTGGAATCGTAAGCGCCGCGCGCGTAACTTTTCTTCTTTTTTTGTCCGGGAACGGAAACCGCAACCGGAGTCGAAACGAGCTGAAAGATTGGTTCCTGCGAGTTTGCAAGTCCGTAAATTTCGCCGGAATCGTTTCCCGCCGCCGCATTGACCGGCGTTTTGACAGACGGTACCGCCGTGCGCCGTTGTTCGGGCGAAACGCCGGTTCTCGCCAATTCCGTCCATTTTCCGGCGGGCGGAGCGGATAACGGTTGCGTTAAATCCAAAACTAACGTATTCGCCGAAAGACGCGCTTGCGCGATTTCCGGCGAGCCAATCAAAAGACTTTTCCATTGACAATCCACGCCGGTCGGAATATTACAGTAATAGGTTGTGAACGTTACGTTCCATCGTTGTTCCGGCGGCAGCAGCGCAAGCGATTCTTCAATCAACGGCGCCGTTTGGATTCCCGGATGAAAAATGAGCGAGACCGGACGTTTCGCAACCGCCGCTTCCGCCAAAACGCCGCCCCATCCCGCGTCGCCGGTCAGTTGACGCCATGTATGACAAATGCGCATCGGCGAAGAAAACGTCGGCAGTTTTTTATCTGCCGGTAACAACGCCGGAGTTTGATTCCATAACGTGCAAAACTGCGGATATTGTAAAAGAATCGCGGCAGGTCCCGACGGCTGTAATTCCGCATTGTCCAGAACCAAATGATGCGAAATTTTATTGGTGCGCTTCGTGTAATCCAATCCGGCGTCCGCTGTCCGCGAAAGAATCCGCCATGTCAAACCGCCCTGACGAACAACAAGATACGAAAACGCAACCGGATTTTTCACCGTGTTCGGATCGGGCGGTAAATAAACATGACGATAACCGCTCAACGTCTCCAAAAACCGAGCAAGATTCGGCGGCATTCCCGCCGTGCAAGCGACGGTGCAAAATCCCTGACTTCCGGGTTTTAAACCTTGCGGCGACGATGTGTAAATCAATTCCTGAAGCATAACGGCGTTCCTGTGTCCGGCGTAGTTGGCGAAAAATGTTTAACGGGATATTTAAAGATGGTATTGACGGCGTAACAACTTTTATTTTTGTAATCTATCAGCGGAATTTTCGTGAAACGTTTGTCAACATTAAGGTATGCGACGTTTCGCCGAAACGTCGCATTGGCTGATTCACTGACGCCTTGTCATTTTCAACCATAAAAAAATTTCCACGGATATATTACTTATTTTTTATCTTACTTTTTTTGCCGCGGGAATTACGCCGCGAGCGAGTTTATTCAACATGTAAAGAATCGGAACTTCGACCCAATACGGCTTGATATCCGCGGAACGAAAACCAAGCGCGCCGGTTTGCGGATCAACGGACGGCGGTCCGCCGGTCGCGCTGACCGGAATGTAAATCACATCCTCTGACAATTGCTCCGCCGCCGAAACGATTTCAGGAATCAACTGGTAAAGTAACGCTCTGGATTTTTGTGAGACATTCTCAATTTCTGCGGTATGCAACGCGCGGACATTTGTGTTAGGAACCGCCATCCAAGGATTGGATAATTTGGTATTCAGCAAAAATCCCCATGCGTCCGCTTTGGTCAAAACAATGACAAGCGGCGTTTTCTTTCGCGTTTTGCCCCTCGCGTTCCAATGATTACGCGCTCGATTTGCCAATTCAGACAGAATGGATTCCTGACGTACCGGAGAACGGCGTACCGAATCATTGTTTTGCATTTGCGGATCGTTGGCGCGTCCCTGACATGCGCGGCGAAACCGCGCATCCTGCGTCGGATCAAACAGAAAGAAAACCGCGTCGGACATGACAATATGCCGCGTTACCGGACGGACGGCGCTGTCTTCGCCCGGTAAATAACTTTCTCCCGCATTGTCGTAAAGACAAAGAATTTTGGAAATATTTGCCGGATTATTCGCAAGCGGATGTTCTTTATCCGGCGTCATCGTGAACGTAAACGGCTGCGGAAATGAAATGTTTTGTCCTTTCAAAAAGACCGTATTGTAAATGTCGCCGTAAACTTCCGTTTTTTCGATGGCGGCAAGTATGTTCGCGTCGGTTTGTAAAAACTGTTGCGATTCGTAATGTTGCAGCCGCAAATTCATTTCCGGGTCGGCGTCGGTGTAGGAAAAATGAAAATACTTCGGCATGACTTTACGAAGCCGCCATGTCATTGACGCGAGATAATACGATTTTCCCGCAGCCGGCGCACCGACAATAGAAATGAAAAACGGCGGCATTTCCAAAAACGGACGCGGAATTTGCAAATGACAATTCGGACACGCTAAACGATGACACGCAAAACCATTTGCATCCAACGCCTGCGTCGCCGGATTAAAACGCATCGGCAAAAAACGCTGTTGCGCGGCGTTTCCTAACCGCGAATCTCCCATCAAATCGGGCGATTCCGAAATCCAGAGAATTTTTTCCGTGTCAAAACTTTCCCAACAATGCGGACATGTCACTTGTTTGAGAAGCTGAATTTGAGGTGTTGCGGAAACCATTTGTTTTACCTTTTGTTTGAAATTCTATCGTAACGGACGCTTCAAAATACACTCATAACTGACGTTGTAATCGCCGGTTGCGCGTCTTGCGGAAATCAATTCCCAACCTTGTTTTCCGTATTCATCCATTTCTTTTTCAAAAACAGAATCACGAGGAGAAACAATTTTATATTCATATCTTGATGATGGTTTTATTGGTGACAACACAACCATACTGATAATCTGAAAAAATAAAATTGCTCCCAACAATCCCAACGCGATTTTCATCAAAAGCGAGGCGTTTTTTATTGTCATTGATAGTAACGCGACTTGTTGTTCTACCGTTCCTTGATTTCCTATTTGAGGAATCGCAATAGCGGAAACCGGTACGGCAACTTCGGCGGTTTGTTCCGACGAAGGTTCATAATCGATCGCAGGAACGTTTTCGCCGGAATCGATGATTGGCGCTGGTTCGGGAATGTTGACCGGCGGCAATTGGTCGAAAAGTCCCGGATATTTCGACGCGGAGACTTCCCGTCCGTTTTGACTAATAATAATCGTGTCCGGCACGACGGTTCCGTTTTTTGCCATTTGCTTGATTTCCGCAGCGCTTAACGGACCTTTTTTATTTCCCTGTGCATCGCGAATGTAAAACATGTTTTTTACCTTTGACTTTACTCGACTGTTATGACTAACGTTTTGGAATCGTCATCCCATTTGTTTTGACCGGTTTGTTTAGCGGAAATACGTTTCAAAAGATTTTCCGCGTTTTGTTGAATTTTTTGCTTGGATTCATCCGGCGTTTTGTTTTGGTCGCATTCCATCCAAACCTGTAACGCTTGCGCGTACGCTTTTTCCAACTTGTCGCCGTCGAACAATTTTTCCGCTTGTTCCAATTGCCGTATTTTTTGTTTTATGAAAAATTCTTCCGCGTTTTTATCGGATTGTCTTTCGTCCGGTTCTTTCGCGTTGTTTTTCTCATGATTGGAATCGGAATCTGTATCTTGCGTCGGCGTTATTTCTTCCGTTTCGTTTCTTACGGATTCGCTCTCCGCCGATTGATCTGTTGGTTCGGATTTTGTTTCTTCCGTTTTCGGCGGCGCGGACGTTTTCGCGGGCGGATTTGCCAATTCGGACTTGCCTATGTATGATTCGTTCCGACATCCGAACATAAACAATCCGCAAGCTAAAAGTAACGCGCCCCAAATATTAAATTTTCTTTTCATAACAGTTCTCGCTTTTTTATTGTTTTATATTTTTCGATAATTCACAAAATTGATTTTTCCCTTCAACTGAGTCTTTCTATAAACTCGCTAGACTTAGGGATATAGACAATTTATTCGCGCGGCTTGAACCTACGGTAACAAGAGCGCGATCAAAACTCCGATAATCGCAATCACGACAAGCAATTCGACAAGCGTAAACGCCCGACGAACAGAAAATTTTTTTTGACGCGATTGCGAAAATATCCGAGAAAAATGTTTCCCAAACGAACAGAAGCGCTCGCAATCACACGAGCAAAAATACTCGTAACAACGCGGGCAAAAAAGAGCGTTGCAACACGTAAAACACGGCTTGTTAGCCATATTACGTACCCCCCCCCCCCCCGATACATTCTGCCGAAGTTCAAGAAAATCAAACGTCTTGTTCAACTTTTTCATAGTCGAAACTCCTTCTACATTTTTTTGTTTTTTGAAATTGGATTGACAAAAATCACGATGGTTTTGTCGATTCAGTGAATTTATATTATTTATTATTATGCACAAATAATTGACAACGTCAATACGAATTTTCGTCTTGGAGATATTTTAAAAAATTTGTAATATTTTAGCGGAATTTTATGCGAGCCGCGTCTTTCCGTGCGCGGCGCGTTTCATTCCCATTCAATTGTCGCGGGCGGTTTGGAGCTGACGTCGTAAACGACGCGGTTGACGCCTTTGACTTCGTTGATGATTCGCGTGGAAATGCGGCGTAAAACGTTGTCGGGCATTGCCGTCCAATCGGCGGTCATAAAATCGTCGGTAGTAACGCAACGTACCGCGACCGAGTTTTCGTAAGTGCGTCCGTCGCCCATCACGCCGACGCTTTGCACCGGCAGCGATACGACAAACGCTTGCGAAATCGTTCGCTGCAAACCGGCAAGTCGAATCTCCTCCAACAAAATCGCGTCCGCCTCGCGAATCACCGCCAACCGTTCCGGCGTCACTTCGCCGAGACACCGCACCGCAAGTCCAGGACCGGGAAACGGATGCCGCCAGACTAACGATTCCGGCAAGCCGAGTTCAAGTCCAAGCTGCCGTACCTCGTCTTTGAACAAATCGCGTAACGGCTCAATCAATTCAAATTCGAGATCGTCGGGCAATCCGCCGACATTATGATGCAGCTTAATTGTCGCCGCCGGAGCGTCCGCGCTGCCGCCGCTTTCAATCACGTCAGGATAAATCGTTCCCTGCGCAAGATACTTCACGTCTTGTATTCGCGACGCTTCGCCGGAAAACGCGGTGATAAATTCGCGTCCGATTCGCCGCCGCTTTTCCTGCGGGTCAATTACGCCCACCAATTCACCGAGAAATTTTTCCGCCGCGCGGACAATATGCAAGTCGGTTTTAAAATGACCGGAAAACTCCCGCTCAACACTTTCGACTTCGCCTTTTCGCATCAATCCGTTATCAACAAGAATACACGAGAGCCGCGAACCAACCGCTTTCGCAAGCAGCGCGGCAACCACCGACGAATCGACGCCGCCGGAAAGTCCGCAAATCACTTTGCCGAAACCGACCCGCTCGCGAATTTCCACAATCATTTGTTCCGCGTAATCGCGCATCGTCCAGTCAAACGAACATCCGCAAATCTCTTTCAGAAAGTTTTGAAAGAGAGGCGTTCCGAAAGTCGAGTGAACGACTTCGGGATGAAACTGCACGCCGAAAATCGGTCGGGTTCGATACCGCACGGCGCAAACCGGACATGATTCGCTCGACGCGAGCAATTCAAACGAGTCGGGAATTTCCGCAACGTGATCGCCGTGACTCATCCAAACCTGATGATTCGCCGGCATTCCGCGAAACAACGGACAATCAATTCCGGCGTCGTTCAGAGCAAGCGTTGCGCGTCCGTATTCGCGTTCTTCGGTTGCAATAACTTTTCCGCCGAGCGCGCTTGCGGCGAGATGCAATCCGTAACAAATACCGAGAATCGGAATCCCCAACTCAAAAATCGCGGGATCGCATTGAAAAGCGTCGCTGTCGTAAACGCTTTTCGGTCCGCCGGAAAGTACGATTCCTTTCGGCGCAGCTTTGCGTATTTCCTCCGCCGTAATCGTGTGCGGCACGATTTTCGAGAACACGCGGCATTCACGGATTCGCCGCGCAATCAGTTGCAAGTATTGCGTCCCGAAATTCAGGACGAGAATCGTTTCATGTGTTTGTTCTAAGGACATGAGGAAGGTAAAAAGTAAATAAAAATTGTTTTATTGAAGTTTCTAATTTTTGACGACAAACATAACGTATTCTATACCACATCATAATCAAGAGAATAGTTTTCAAGATATATTTCAGAATTTGGTATTTTTGCTGTAATACTATTCATTTTAATAAGCAATTCATTGATATTTATATTTTCAATAATTTGATATGGTTTTTGAAAACAGTTATTGCCCATATTTTCAATATGTTTTTCAAAATAGGTATTTAGAGAATTATCAGCATCTACCATAATGGAATGACGATTTTCTTCAATACAAACTCTCCCTGTTGTTCCTGAACCTGCAAAAAAGTCAAGCACAATAGAACCTTCGTAAGACAATGCACGGACAAAGCGGCGGATAATTTCTAATGGTTTTTGCGTTGGGTGTCCTACTCGTTCTATGGAATTTCCGTTTAATCTGCCTATTTCCCAAACATTTGTCGGATTTTTACCTTTTTCTATGCTTTCGGGATTGAGGCGTTTGTCCTTTTTATACATTGCTTTTGTTGCCTCGTCAAAGGGAACACGCACCGCATCTAAATCAAAATAATACTTGTTTGTCTTTGATAACCATATTGCTTCCTCGTGCCTGTTTGCAAAGAAGCGGTGGGCGCTCATTCCATTTTTGTAGTACCAGATTACAAGATTTACAAAACGTAAATCAGTATTATGTCGTGTATAATGAAGAATTTCCAATAAATCGCCTTTCTTGAGGTCTTGAAACTGAAAACCGCCAAAAATCACGCAATTTCCTGTGTCGGTAAGAACTCTGTAAATTTCATCAAGCCACTGTTTCGCCCAACTTCTGTAATCTTCGCATGTATCCCAATAATCTAAATCGAGGTTATACGGCGGGTCAATTAAAACTAATTGTACTGAATTGTCGGGCATATTTTTTAGAAATTTCACGGCATCTTGAATATAAATACCGTGCAAACTCTTTTCAATTTGCTTGCTGTTAATGGTTGCGCTATGTTCTATGCCGTTCTTTTTTAACAAGTTCATAGCAATGTGTCCGCTATTGAAATGAGATTTGTTTGCCATAGTTAAAAATTACTGATTGGTGAATAATATTGTTCTATTAAAAAGTCTGTTCCATATAACTCTTTGAACGAAGATACTTCATGATACTCCCACGCCTAAAGGCGTGGGCTTTGCCCAAAGCATAAGATTCTAATTTTATATATTGTGTTATTTTTCGGATACGCTCAAAAATTATATCTTCTGTTTCTTTGTCATTTAAGCGTATAACTTTTTTTGCAAGTACAAATGAAAGAATCTCAATTTCTCGTGTGCGTTGATTTATAATTCCTATTGTTTCGAGAATATTAAACAAAAATGGTATTCGGTGTTTAGTTCCCTCTTTTGAAGCGGGTTCAATGCCGTGTCTGTCTAAAAATTGTTTGATAAACGGTACTTCAAAGAAATCATTGTAAATGTCTGATTTGAGTATAACTGCTTTGCGCTGTATTGAATACAGATATTTGAGCAGTAAATTAACTGCATCCATTTCTAATAAAATGCTGCTAACAACGGATTTTGCTTTTTGTGGATTAGTCAACAATTTTATTGGCTTTCGTTTTTTCTTTCGGCAGATTGAAGAATTTTTTTGATTTCATAATGTTTAGCATAATCCAGCGGCGTTTCGCCGCCATTGTCATTTGCCTGAATATCTGCTCCTTGTTCCACGAGAAATTTAACAACTTCCAAATTAGGATTTTTTGCCGCCCAGTAAAGCGGCGTCGCTCCTTGTGTATTTTTGAGATGAATATCTGCACCCCGATTTACCAGAAGTTTGATAACATTCACATCGGGATTTGTTGCTGCAGCGTGAATGGGAGTCGCATCATTTTTGTCTCTGTTGTGGATATACGAAGAATCTGCATCTAACCATTGTTCTGCCGTTTGCAAATCTCCTTCTGCGATTTCTTTAAAATGACTCATGTCGGTTTTGATGTTTGCAGGAAAACGCTGACACAATAACGCAAAACCCTAAAATCAAGTTCTTAAAAATGTTCTTGTATTGAAATGACATAAAATTTCTCCAAGTAAATGATAAAATCTATTCCAACGATTAACGTATTCCAATATAGGATTAAAGACTTCGATAAGACGGTTTGTCAAATTTTATTGTTATTTTTATCTTCAAAAAATAATTTACAATTTGGATGATTCAATAATTTGCATCATCTCCGCAACAAACTGCGACAGTCCAACACGTTCAATTGTCGTGCCGAAACGTTCTTTTTCGTTGCCGTGTTTTGTGTACCATTGAATTGTTGCGTCCACAAGACGAAATAAAACGGTTTTGTCGCGGATAACAAATGGAAATCGGTCGCCCCATCGCGGCGTTTTGCCTGCCATTCCTCCAACAAAAATGATATAATTTTTTCCTTCGCCCATCACACCGAGATCATTTTCCTGCGGTTTGGAACAACAATGCGAACAACCGCAAACGGCAATTTTAAACTTGTGCGGTAGATTATTTCGGTCGCCGAATTGCTCAAACAAATCAGCGGTGAGTTGTTGCGTGTCGATGTCGCTAAATTTACAATATGTACCGGGACAAGCAGTGATGCTTCGCACACAACGTCCGCTTCGTGCCGGTTTAAGCGGCGATGTTTCGAGTGCTTTTCTCAATGCTGCAAGTTTGGCATAAGGAACATGCGGGATTTCCGCTCCTTGACGTGTCGTCAAATGCACCGTGCCGTTTCCGAAACGCTCGGCAAACGCGGCAATGTCGCGGAGTTTTTCCGGCGTCATCATTCCGCCAATCGTAAGAAAACGAACAGAAAAATGCGTTCTGTCTTTCTCGGCAAAAATGGCGGATTCTTTTAATTGAGCAATTTCCGCGTCGGAAATCACAATATCACCGGATTTTGGGGGCATTGCTGCATTTTATGGAAGTACAAATTCTTTTTACAAGGACTTCAATATAGCAGTTTTCCGCAAAAAAAACAGACCGCTTCAAGATAAAACGTAGAGAAATAAAATCAGGAAGAATCTCTCAAAGTTTTTTTCCGCAAAAGTTTTCACCGCGAAAGCGCGAAGATTCTTCCAATTCCGCGCCGTTCGGAGTAAATTTCGGGATAAAAAATCCCAAAATCGAAAAAATTCGTGAAATTTTCCTTCACGGATCGTCATTTGTGAGAAATACACAGTGTATTTTTGTTCCCGAAGCGTTATTTATGAAAAATACGCAATGTATTTCCATTTTTGGGCGTCATTTCAGTGAAAAACGAAAAATAAAAAATGGTAGCCCGAAACATCAGCGAGGATTAAATTGTCGCCGACGCTCCGGTCTGCCAATGAGAATCTTTATTTCTCTACAAAAAATCAGATATTTCTCTCTCAATCTTTCAATTCAATGATCAGATTTTTCTCTCCGGCGGCGGGAATTGTGAAGTTGATAAGCGGTTGATCGGGATTCGTGTATTTGACCGGAATCAAACTTTTCGGTTTCGGCGGCGTTTTTCCCTGACGCGAATATTCCAGCGCTTCCGCATCGCTGATTTGAAGCGGTTCTTCTTTCAGAATATAAACGGTGTATTCGCCGGAGTACGCTCCGTCGTTATCGCTCACGGTTGTCAACGCGAATTTTCCGCTCGCATCCGAAAGCGCTCCCGCGCCTTGTTTAGCGGATTCTTTCGGCATAAACACAATGGTCGCGCCGTCCAAAGGCGAACCGTTGTAAGTAATCGTTCCGCTTGCCGAAACAAGTCCCGCTTTACGCGGATCGGTTTTCTTGCAACCAATCAGACACGCGAAAATAAGCAGGAACAAAAAAACGTATTGAAGTTTCATTTTCATCCTTTGAGTTTGTTAAATTTGATCAATAAAATCCGTTTTTTGAACGCGGAACATACGGATCACACGGAAAATTTTTACAAAAATTCCGCGTTTTTCCGTAATTTTCGCATTCAAAATAATAAAAACAAAAAACGAATTGTAAAGTGAAAAAATAATTATTCAGTGGAATTTTATGGCGGTTTAAGTTCATTAGGTTGAAAATGATGCTTATAGAAACAATTATAATTGTGTTTTTGCAAATTCCACGTAACAATTACAAAAAGCGGATTACCAAAATCACGGAATCGCAACGACTTCTCCGCCGTCGCGTGTGCCGAGCGCGCCCCATATTCCGTAAGGCGAAGCGCCGACAGTTACCGGAGCCGACGACGTCGCGCCGCAGTTGACCGAGTCGCTAATAAAATGAACGCTTCCGTCGCCCAAACCGCAATTGACGCCGCCGGTGTGATTGCTTGTCGCCGACGCAAAATGATTGGAACCTTCGCCGGTTGGACCACCGCCGCTATAACAGGAAGGAGAGTTTGGCGGCAGAATGGTACTAAACATTGTCGTTCCAATATACGGCATTCCGTACATTCGTCCGTATAACATTCGGCGAATGTTGCCGGTTGAAGTTACGTATTGTTTTCCATTGGTATAAGACGTGATGCAAAGACTGGGATTGGTCATCGCTCCGGTCGCGTTAACGCGGATGTCTCCGCGAATCATGCCGTTTGCCTGATTTCCTTCCGAATTGTTCACCGCATTTCCAATAACAGCTTCCGCAATCATCAGCGTGTTAGACGAACCATCGACAAGCCCGTCGTATCCGAAACATCGGAATGTCGCGCCGAATACTCCGCGATAAAAAGTGCCGGAAGCGTCAATATCGTTATCGTTTCCCGTCCAGACTCCGGTCGGATAATCTCCATTGGAAAAAACAATATTGTTTCTTGCCGGTTCATTCGTGTTCGGGTTGGCTTTGGTGGAATCGGACGGACAAAGAATCGTACTGATTTTTCCACCGAATCCCTGATCCCAATTACTCTGATTGGTCGCGTTGGAACCCGGACGGGTTTGTCCGTTTATTCCTGAAATTGCCAACAGAGCGGCGCAACATTCGTAACGCTGCGCTTGCTCCATGTAAGGGAGAAGAAACACAAACGTGGAGACGGGTTGTCCATTGGGCAACTTGTTGGCGCTACTTTCGCCGGGGTTTGCGCGTGCGAGTCCGGGTGGAAAGACTTTTCTTGCGTCGTGGTGATTGGCAAGCGCAAGCAGAACCTGTTTTTGATGGTTACTGCACTGCATTCTTCTTGCCGCTTCTCTCGCGGCTTGAACCGCCGGCAAAAGTAACGCGATCAAAACTCCGATGATCGCAATGACCACTAACAATTCGACAAGCGTAAACGCTCGGCGAATCAAAGATTGTTTTCCGAAACGGGCAGAAACGCTCGAAAGGAAAGAAATGCACGCAATAACGCGGGCAAAAAAGAGCGTTACAGTACGTAAAACATAGCTTTTTAGCCATATTGCGTACCCCCCCCCCCCGATACATTCTGCCGAAGTTCAAAAAAATCAAACGCCTTGTTCAACTTTTTCATAGTCGAAACTCCTTCTAAACTTTTTTGTTTTTTGAAATTGATTGACAAAAATCACCGTGATTTTGTCCATCAGTAAAGTGTATTACTTGTTATTATGCGCAAATAATCCGCGACGTCAATACGAATTGTCGGAAAATTGAAATTTTTTTGAAAATAATTTACGAGTCTGTGAAATCATGGCGTTTGCTATGTTTTTAAGGATTGACTCTTTCGTTCGTTTCAGAAAAAGAGTCGGGTGAGCGACATATCGAGCGTCTTCCGACTTTTTTGAATCTCTTTTTATTTTTCGAGGAAAACTTGCCAAATAATGCCGAATCCGGTTGCCATATTCCCACTGTGTAATTTTCGCCTTTGTCCGTAAATGCCGCATTGAAAAAAAATAAAAAAACTCGATAATGAAGACAGTTATCGTTTCTACTGATTTAGCAATACCAATAATTTTATTGAGCCGCCGCTATGACCGATCTCTTTTTTGACGAATTATTTGATGAATCTTCGGCGCCGGATAAAACGGCAAACGCTCTCGATACGCAAAAAAACGAAACGGCGAAAGAGCAAAAACGTTACGAGCCGGAAGAATTGATTTCTGAAATCACGCTCAATATGGTCAACGGCATTGGTTCGATGTTGACGCAACGGTTATTGAATCGTTTCGGCAGCGCGGAGGCGATTCTTTCCGCGTCCTCTTCGCAGTTGCAGGAAGTCGAAGGAATCGGTCAAAAAATTGCCGACAATATTTCCCGCGCCAAATCGCTTTATCAACCGGAAGCGCTCGTCAATTTATGCCGCGAAAACGAAATCAAAATCATTGCGAAAAACGACGCCCGTTATCCGGCGTTATTGCGAAAAATTTCCGATCCGCCGATCTTTTTGTATGTCAAAGGAGAATTTACCAAGTCGGATGAACTTGCGATTGCGATAGTCGGAACGCGTCATGCTTCGCATTATGGACGTCAACAGGCGGAACGTTTGGCGGGAGAAATTGCTCAAAGCGGATTCACGGTTGTCAGCGGTTTGGCGCTTGGAATCGACGGCGCAGCGCATCGCGGAGCCATTGCCGCTAACGGTCGAACGATTGCGGTGTTGGGAAGCGGATTGCTCAACATTTTTCCGAAAGAACATTGCCGGCTTGCCAAAGAAGTAATTCAATACGGCGCAATGATTAGCGAATACGCTCCAGATTTACAACCGCAAAAAGGAACGTTTCCGCAACGCAACCGAATTGTGAGCGGTTTATCGCTTGGCGTATTGATCGTAGAAGCTCCGCGAAAGAGCGGAGCGCTTATCACCGCAACTCTTGCCGGCGAACAAGGACGCGATATTTTCGCCGTGCCGGGACAGATTGACCGCGAAACGTCGCGCGGATGTCATCAATTGATTCGCGACGGCGCAATTCTCGTGGAATCGGCAAACGATTTACTGGAACATCTCGGACCGTTAGTGAAATCGGCAAAACATCCGAAAATAAAATCGGCAAAAATTCGCCATCCCGCCGAACTGCAACTCAATGAAACGGAAACCAAAGTGTTGCAAATGGTAGAAACTTCGCCGACTCCAATTGACAAAATTATCGCCGCGTCCGGGTTGCCGACGCATCAGGTTTTAGCGACGCTCGGCGTATTAGAAATGCGCCGCCTCATCCGCCGCTCGGAATCGAATACTGTTGTGAGAGTTTGAAGAATTTTTGTAACATTTCATCGGAATTTGCGTTTTTGAGCAAACTTGAAGCGCCCCGTTGTTGATCTATACTAAAAACGTCAAGGAATTTCTCTTTAATTAAGATTTGATAAATGGTAGAATCTCCACATTGACCTATTGAGGATTCAAGGAGGATTTTATGTTGCAGGTTGCGATTTTCGT
>JAISZO010000091.1 GCA_031269105.1 Planctomycetaceae bacterium
CGTTTGTCGAAGTTCCCAAGCAACGCAATCGTCGCGAGGAAAACGCTCAAATCAAGAGAGGCGGGATTCCCGAATCCTTAAAATCCGCACAAAAAATCTCACAAAGACGTTGACGCCCGGTGGACGAAAAAAAATAACGCGAGTTATGTTGGTTATAAGAATCACGTGACCGCGGACGTTCGTGATAAATTTATCCGCGACGATTGCGTTGCTTGGGAACTTCGACAAACGTTCCGTCAACAATATACGTGCTTTGGCAATAAGACCTTTTCCGGCAAGCGCCTCTTGAAAGCGCTCGAACAACTTGCGTTCGACATTTGCGCAGCGAAGCTCTTCGCCGAAAAGCCAAATCGTGCGGGCGTCGGGAATTTTGTCGGCTCTCGTAAGACCGAGAAAATGTTGGAACGAAAGACGGTCGCAAATTTGCAATTCGGTTTGTTCGTCGGAAAGATTGTAAAGATATTTGAGGACAAGAACTTTGCAGACGAGGACGTTATCGTAGGAATAAATAAAAGGAACGGACGGACTAAAAACTCTAAAAGATAATCATAAAGGACGCTCTCAATCTTGTAAAGGAGGAGAGGAGGTTATTAGAACCGCCCATGATGAGGTTTTCGATGGAAAAAACAAATTTCTCTTGTAAAAAATTTTTACTTATGTTAAAATGGGCTTTGCGGAATTGAGAAAACAATTCCAATTATTATTCCAAATTCTCATCAAACCTAATCAATCATCGCAATGTCGAAAACATTTTTCTCTCTTGTCTTCATTTGTTTTTTTACCAAAGTATTTTTTTCGGGATATTTTGTTTCCGCGCAAAACGTTCCATCGCTCAATTTCGGCGGCAACCACTCGGAAAGTTTGCAGGGATTGTACGGTTTTGATTCGCCGATGCGAGGCAAAATCAATCAGTACCAACTTTCAGGACGAATCGTCGCCGACCCGGATTTTGAAAATCGGGCGTTTGCGATGGTACAAATGACCGTCATTCACGGTTGGCACGTTTTTTCCGTAACGCAAAAAGACGGCGCTTCAATGCCGACAAAAATTCAGCTTGAAAAAAATACGCAATTTCGGCAGATCGGGAATTTTTCGCCGACAACAAAGCATATCATTAAGAAAAATGAAATTTTCGAAACGTCGGAAGAACAACATCACGGCGCTGTAACTTGGATTGCTCCCATTGAAATTTTATCCGGTTCGCGCGAACAGCTTGAAATCCAAGCCGCGTTCATCGGTCAGATTTGCGACGACGAAGCGAAAATCGGATGTATTCCCATCAACAAAAGCGATTTGACGTTGCGTTTTGAGAAACAAGACGCCGCATCGGAAATTGCCGCCGCACGTCAAATTGCCGAAGAACTTCAAATCCGTTGGTCGGGCGTTGATAAGACGCAAAATGTAAACGACGGCAAGAATATTTCATCGGCAAAAAATGCGTTTTCTATCAATGAACTTCAAGTTGTCGAAGCGTCGGAAATACAAAGCGGTTGGTTGCGGCAATTGGCGATTGCATTTCTTGGCGGTCTGATTTTGAACATAATGCCGTGCGTTTTGCCGGTCATTAGTTTGAAAATTCTCTCATTTTTTGAACAAGCGGGAAAAAGTCGCGGTTATGCCTTTCTCTTAAATTTATGGTACGTATTCGGCATTCTGTTCGTCTTTTTGATTCTTGGTATTTTGTCGCAAGGTTTAAGCGTAATGTTTAAGTACAGTTATTTTAGCGTCGGACTTTGCTGCGTGATGTTCGCTCTCGCTTTAAGCATGATGGATGTTTGGGAAATCCGAATGCCGTCGTTTCTCGGTTCGAGTAAGTCGATGCAATTGATGAGTCGGGAAGGATTTTTCGGCGCTTTTTTCAAGGGGATTATCACAACGTTACTTGCGATTCCGTGCAGCGCTCCGTTTTTGGCGTCCGCTCTTGTCTGGACGCAACAAGAAACCGCCAAAGGAAATCGCTCGATTGCCGTAATGATTTATCTTGTCATTGGTCTCGGTATGGCGTCGCCGTATTTGTTTATCGGCGCGTTTCCCGAATTGATACGTTTTCTGCCGAAACCCGGTATGTGGATGGATTCGTTCAAAAAAATCATGGGCTTTGCAATGCTTTCGGTTGTCGTTTGGATTTTGTATTATTTGCCGATTCCGCTTGCCGTGCCGACAACTTTATTACTTTTCGTCGTTTGGTTCGCGTGCTGGTACATCGGAAAAACGCCGCTCGCAGCAAAACCCGCAGAGCGAATTCGCGTTTGGAGCGTGTCGTTGATCGCGATATTTGCGGCAATTATTTTATCATTTCCGACGATTTTTTCGGAAACGTTACAAGGGGCGATGCAAACCAAACTCGAAAAATGGTGCGAGCGAAACGCGGAACGGCTTGCTCAAAAAAAACATTGGAGTAATTTTACGCCGGAAAAACTAGAAAAAAATCTTACGGCGGGCAAACCTGTCATCGTCGATTTCACCGCCGATTGGTGCTTGACGTGTAAATTTTTAGAGCGAAACGTATTGCACGACAAAACGTTACTGAAACAAATTGATAAAAAAGGAATCGTCGCGTTGCAAGCGGATTGGACAGATGGCAACGAAGAAATTACTCAACTTTTGCGGCAGTTAGGCAGCGAACAAATACCGGTCGTTGCGGTTTTCGATCCGAAAGAACCGAATAAACCAATCGTCCTTCGCGGCGTTTTCCGAACGGCAACGTTGTTGGAATCTATTGATAAATTCTATGTAAAATGACAAAAATAAGAATCAACGAGTTACAACCACGACATACGTTACCGCCGCAGTATTCGCCTGAAAGGAGACGATTATTCGCAATCACTCAACAATTTTTTAACCCGAAAAGTTTTACCATTTTTACCATAAAGAGTTTATGTTTATGAAAACGCGATTTCCAAAATTACAATCAACAATTTTTACGACTTTAATTTGTTGGAGTTTCCTGAATTTGGTTTATGCCGATGAGGGAATGTGGTTGTTCGAGCAACCGCCGACAAAACAGGTTCAGGAAAAATACGGCTTTGAACTCACGCCGGAATGGCTGCAACATGTTCAACAGTCGTCAATTCGTTTTGCCCGCCGCGGCAGCGCGTCGTTTGTGTCCTCGCAGGGACTCATTATGACAAACCACCACGTCGGAGCGCGAAACCTCCACGAACTCAGTACGCCGGAAAATAATTTGCTCGAAAACGGTTTTTACGCCAAAACGTTTGACGACGAATTACCGTGCAAAGGACTTGAAATTTTTGTTCCGGTTTCGTCGGAAGATGTTACGGAAAAAGTCAACGCCGTTGTAACGCCGGAAATGTCTGCCGAAGAATCGCAAAAATCGCGCAACGCCGTTATCGCAACACTTGAAAAAGAAGCGTCCGCGAAGGAGTCCAATCAAGGGAAACTTCGTTACGAAGTGACAACGCTTTATCAGGGCGGGGCGTATTGGCTTTACGGTTACAAAGTTTATAACGATGTTCGGCTCGTTTGGGCGCCGGAACAAACAATTGCGGCATTCGGCGGCGATCCCGATAATTACGAATATCCGCGTTATTGTGTTGATTGTTCGCTGTTCCGCGCGTACGAAAACGGCAAACCGGCAAAAATTGAACATTTTTTGAAATGGTCAACCGACGGAGTGAAAGACGGCGAACTCGTTTTTGTTTCAGGATTTCCCGGCAAAACGGAACGCTCTTACACGCGCGAACATCTCGAATTTCAACTTGACGTCTATTTTCCATATCGGTTACAAAAACTTTACCGGCGTGAAGTGATTTATTCGACATTCGGAAACCGCAACATTGAAAACCAACGCCGTATTGCCGATGATCTTGGAAGTGTACAAAATTACCGCAAACGCGCCGTCGGACAATTGCAAGGTCTTCGAACGCCGTCGCTGTGGAAACATTTGCCACGAATAACACCGGCAAAAGATTCGCCCGAAAAAAAAATAATGAACGCTTGTCTTACTGCTTACAACGGACAATATGTTGCTTATGATCTTTTTGAGTTGGGCGAGGCATTCAATTGTCAAACATTCAAAATTGCCCGCATGTTGGTACGGCTTGTTTACGAAACAGAAAAACCTAATTCTGAACGGTTAAAAGAATATCGTGACGGAAACCTTGAATCGCTTAAACAAACACTTTTTGCGGATACGCCAATTTATGAAGACGTCGAAATTCTGAAGTTGACGGATTCATTGAATCTTATACGTGATGTGTATCGCGGTTCATGGAATAGTTGGGTTCCCGTTTTGGATTTTGATTTGTCGCCGAAAGAATCCGCAACGGAACTCATTCTCCGTTCCAAAGTCCGTGATGTTGCGGAACGAAAACGAATTGCCGAAGGAGGAATCAAAGAGATTAAATATTCAGGCGATCCGATGATTCAATTAGCGTTGCGTTTAGAACCGATTGCGAAAAAATATCGGGAAGATTACGAAAACAATGTGGAAGCCCCGATAACGGCGGCGTATGCGGAACTGGCGAAAAAACGTTTTGAAAAATCAGGAACAAGCGTTTATCCCGACGCGACATTCACGTTACGGCTTTCCTACGGAGCGGTGAAAGGTTACAAAGAAGACGACGGAACCAAAGTTGCGCCGATCACAACGATTGCCGGAATGTTCGACCGGGCGAAGAAACAAAAATTCAAGGAACCGTTTGATCCGCCGAAAAGTTGGAAAGACGGCAAAACAAAACTCAATCCGGCAACGCCGTTCAATCTTGTTACAACCAACGATATTATCGGCGGCAACAGCGGTAGTCCGTTGATCAACACGAAAGGCGAAGTGCTTGGTCTGGCGTTTGACGGCAACATTTATTCGCTTTCGAACAACTTCGTTTATACGGAAACGCAAAGCCGTTGCGTTTCGGTTCACGCGGACGTGATTATCGAATCGTTACGGAAAATCTACGGAGCCGACCGGATTGCCGACGAACTCGGAAAATAAAACATGGCGTTGCGAATTATTGTAAATTCGGCTGAACTATTACCAAACAAAATCATGACAACTTCAATGAGCAAAGAATTATCGTATCGCAAAATTGCGGAACTTGTAGAATGTTTTGAGGATCAATTTGCGAGTTACAAAAACGGCGAATACAATGAAACATTGACGTGTCGTGATTTTATTGATTCGTTTTTTAAGGCGTTGGGTTGGGATGTGGACAACGAAAACGGGAATGCCGAATGTTACCGCGAAGTGATTCACGAAGATAAAGTCCGCGTCGGTTCGGCAACCAAAGCGCCGGATTATTCGTTTCGGTTATCCGGCGGCAAGCGGTTGTTTTTTGTCGAGGCAAAGAAACCAAGTGTTGATGTTAAAAATGAAATTCAACCGGCATTTCAGGTTCGGCGTTACGGTTGGAGTGCGAAGTTGCCGGTTAGTATTATACTCCATTCGCCAACGATACAGCTATTTTGAACGATTGGAATTTAGGATTTAACAGCGATGCCAACTTGATAAGCGCTGTTTCGTTAGCGAAAAAAGTGTATCACTGATTTTGAAGAGTTTGCGGTTTACGATTGCACGCAAAAACCGTTGCCGACCGATAAAGCTTCGAAAGCGCGAATCCGTTATCTGACCTTCTGCGATTATTTGAACGAATTTGATTTTCTTTGGGAAACATTCAGCAAGGAAAAAGTTCTCAAAGGAAGTTTTGATCGGTTTGTCCAAAGCGATACATTAAAAAAAGGAACAACAACCGTCGAGCAGGAATTTTTGCAGTCGCTCGATTTCTGGCGGACGCAACTTGCCGTTTCACTTATTCGTACCAATCAACAACTTCGCCGAAGAAGAAATTAATTTTGCCGTACAACAAACAATTGACCGTATTATCTTTTTGCGTATTGCCGAAGATCGCGGCGTGGAACAGTATGATTCGTTGAAAAAATGTATCAGCGATCATCATCCTGCCGACAGTATTTATTACAAAAATCTTTTTCAACTCTTTGAACGCGCCGACGAAAAATATAATTCCGGTTTATTCGATTTTGACAAAGACACTATTAGCGCAACGTTAAATATTGAAAACAAAACGCTCAAGGCAATTATCACGGAATTATATTATCCGGGGCAGTATGATTTTTCGGCGATGCCGATTGAAATTCTCGGCAGCGCGTATGAACAATTTCTCGGCAAAACAATTCGTATTACATCGCGGCATTCGGTCAAGATTGAAGAGAAGCCGGAAGTTCGCAAGACGGGCGGCGTTTATTATCCGCCGCAATATATTGTCGATTATATTGTGCAAAATACAGTGGGCAAGTTGCTTGAAAGTAAAACGCCGAAAGAAGCAACAAAAATTAAGATTGTTGATCCCGCTTGCGGCAGCGGCAATTTTCTGCTGGGCGCGTATCAATATTTACTTGATTGGCATTTGAATTTTTACGCTCAAAATAAAGTTACTCCTTCGCGCGGTTTTAAAACGGACGTACTCACGCCGGACGGTAAATTGACAACTTCGGAAAAGAAACGAATTTTGCTAAACAATATTTAGTCGTCCCTGAAAAAAGACCTTGTTTATTTTACGATTTTGTTTGACGATCGAAATGTTTGGCAAGGCGGTAACGAGGGCGGCGAGTTGGTGAAAGGACGTCCGAACCATCGCCCCTTTTCACCAAATTGTTGATGCGGATATTAAAAGCCGTAACATTTCCGTCAAACTTGCAATTTTGAGAAAATTTGAATCGCACGCCCCGAAGGGAATGATTGTTATTTTTTTGGCGGCGGATTTTTTTTACGGGAAGAATTTTGTTGCGGCGCGAGCGGTTGACAAATAAACCGTAAAAATCGAAGAAAAAACCAGATTGGCGCTAAAATCAAAAGTAAAATCGGCGTTGCTTTTGGAAATACCAAAATGCTGATAACGATAATTGGCGCTAAAATGTAAAGCCATTTCGGAATTCGCACCAAATCGTTCCATGCCAGCCATGCCACGCCCAAAAAAATTGCCAGCCGAAAGAACGATTCACTGGCATGCTGTAAACGTCCCGATTTGGACGAAACGCAATACATAACAAGAAAAACGCCGAACAACAGCAACGTACAAATTCCTAGTATTTGGCGGCGTAATGTCTTGGACGTCATAATTAAAACGAAAAACAAATGGTTGTAAGTTAAAAACGAAAAGTCAAACGTTTCTTGATTTGTAACATTTCAGCCGAATCTATTTTTTGAAAGCGCTCCGCCATTGACGGCGGAGAAATTCAAATTTTCTCAAAACAGCCAATGAACAAACTCGTATTATAATGGATTTCTGATGAAACAAAAGAGTGAAGATGGAATTTTTATTACCTCCTTACGTTTTGGGGCGTCATTTTACGGCGCCTTTTAGGAAACGTTCGTTCCCCTTTTCTGTATCGCGTCTTGGCGACGCGGTTGGTCTATTTTCTCAATCTTTTCAATTCTCTTCTGGTATTTTCTTTTGCGATAGAGTAAAATGACAATTTGCGTTATTTTTGGAAGAATCAGCAAGACGTCTCGTAAAATTCCAGACACGATCAAGAGAGTATGCAATCGTTACACATTGAAAACGCCCGCGTTCATAATTTGCGGGGCGCGACGCTCGACGTTCCGCGAAATCAGTTGGTTGTGATTACCGGTCCAAGCGGTTCGGGAAAAAGTTCGCTCGTGTTTGACGTGATTTACGCGGAAGGGCGGCGGCAGTATATTGAAAGTTTGTCGGTTTACGCGCGGCAATTTCTGCATCAGCTTGAACGTCCCGACGTGGAGTACGTCAAAGGTTTGCAGCCGACAATCGCTATCGATCAAAAAAGCGGCTCGAATAATCCGCGAAGTACCGTTGCGACGATGACCGAAGTTTACGATTATTTGCGGGTCTTGTACTCGCGGGCGGGAACCGCGCACTGTTGGAATTGCGGGCGCGCAATCCGTCAACAAACGTTGGAACAAATTCTGGAAGAAATTCTCTCGTTGCCGGAAAATTGCCGAATAATTTTGCTTGCTCCGTTGATTCGCGGGCGGCGAGGACGTCACGACGAAGTGTTCCGAAAAATTGTCAAATCGGGATTCGTCCGTGCGCGCGCGGACGGCGTAATTGTTGACGCGGAACAGCCGCCGGAACTTGATCCGCGACAACGGCACACGATTGAAGCGGTCATCGACCGGCTCGTTTTGCGCGACGGAATTCGTCCGCGTATGGCGGAGTCGCTGAAATTGGCGGTGAAATTCGGCGAAGGAACCGTCGTCGCGTCTTACGAAAAAGAACGAATCGCCAATTCCGACGGCGCGACGCGAAGCGTTTGGAAAGATTTGCTTTACAGTACGCAGTACGCTTGTCCCAAATGCAAAATCAGTTATGTCGAACTTGAGCCGCGCACGTTCAGTTTCAATAGTCCGTACGGCGCGTGTCCCGATTGTCAGGGAATGGGACGTCTCGAAACGTTTGATTACGACCTTGTCGTTCCCGATCCGCAATTGTCGATTGCACAAGGAGGAATCGCGGCGTTCAAATGCGCCTCGCCGGCTTCGCGGCAGTTGTATCAGTCGGTTCTCGACAATTTCCGGCGGCGGTACGGCGATTTTTTGCAAACGCCGATTGCGGAAATGGACGCAGCGTTGCGGAAGTTGCTTTTTTACGGCGAAACGCAACGCGACGCTTGCGTTTTGAGTTGCGGCGATTTCGAGGAAGACGACGAAGATTTTGAAGACAATAAGAATCCCGCGCAGGAGAATCTCTCTTCTAACGATCCGCAAGAGATGTCCGCTCAAAACTCGGCGCAAACGTCGTTTCCCGGTTTGTTAAAATTGCTTGACAAATTATATCAAACGGCGAAAAGCAAGAAAGAACGCGATGATTGGCGGGAGTTTCGCGGCGAGACGGAATGTCGTTCGTGTCGCGGTTCGCGTTTGCGGCGCGAGGCGAGCAGCGTTACAATTGCGAAATATCCTATTCATGAGATTTGCGCGATGACCGCCGAAAAGTCGTTAGAGTTTTTCAAAACGCTGGAATTTCCCGAAGAATTACGGCTCGTAACGACTCCGATTATTGAACAAATCGCGTTGCGTCTTGATTTTCTCAACCGCGTCGGATTGGATTATTTGACGTTAGACCGCGCGGCGGATACGTTAAGCGGCGGCGAACAACAGCGCGTGCGGCTTGCGTCCGGTTTGGGAACGGGACTTGTCGGCGTTTGCTACGTGTTAGACGAACCGTCGATTGGTTTGCATCCGCGCGACAATCAACGCCTGATCGACGCGATGCGGAATTTGCAGCAGCGCGGCAACACCGTCCTTGTTGTCGAACATGACGAAGCGATTATGCGCGAAGCGGATTGGTTGATTGACTTTGGTCCCGGCGCGGGCAAACTCGGCGGAATGATTGTCGCGGAAGGAACGCCCGCCGACGTAGAAAAGAATCCGCAATCGCTCACCGGCAATTATTTAAGCGGCAGGCTGTCGATTCCCGTTCCGAAAAAGCGGCGTAAAATTCTCAAAAGCCGATTGCTGACATTAGAGGGCTGCACGCTGCATAACTTAAAAAACGCGACGGTTTCATTTCCGCTTGGCGTTTTGATTTGCGTAACCGGCGTCAGCGGTTCGGGGAAAAGTTCGCTGCTGAATGAAACGCTTGTTCCCGCAATGACGCAGCGGTTGTGCGGCGGCGCGGCGACGGGACCGTATCGACGTCTCAAAGGCGGCGAGAAAATTGATAAACTGATTTGCATCGATCAATCGCCGATAGGACGTTCTCCGCGAAGTAATCCGGCGACTTATACTGGCGTGTTTGACGAAATCCGCAAAGCGTTCGCGCAAACGCGGGACGCAAAACGACGCGGTTACAAATTGGGACGGTTCAGTTTTAACGTTGCGGGCGGACGATGCGAAACGTGTCAGGGGCAGGGATTTCGCAAAATTGAAATGCACTTTCTTCCCGACATGTACGCGGTTTGTCCCGAATGCAACGGCAAACGGTTCAATCGTCAAACGCTGGACATCCGTTACAAAGACAAATCCATCGCCGACGTGTTAGAAATGGCGGCGGCGGAAGCGGCTGTATTCTTTGAAAATATTCCGTCCATCGTCCGCGTGCTGGACTCGCTCAATCGCGTCGGACTGGGATATTTGACGTTGGGGCAATCGTCCACGACATTGTCCGGCGGCGAAGCGCAGCGAATCAAATTGGCGACGGAACTTGCCCGCGTCGAAACCGGCGCCACGCTTTACGTTCTGGACGAACCCACTTCCGGCTTGCATCGGCACGACGTAAAACAGTTGCTCGAAGCGCTGACGGAATTAGTCGAGTTGGGAAACACGGTCATCGTGATTGAACACAACCTCGACGTTGCCAAAACTGCGGATTGGATTATCGACCTCGGACCTGAAGGCGGCGAACGCGGCGGCTACATTCTTGCCGAAGGAACGCCGGAACAAGTCGCCGTGTTGGAAGATAACACGACCGGACGGCATTTGCAGAAAGCGTTAAATACGTAAAAATAACGTTTGCCGCGTTCCGAACTCATTGAATTACCCAATGACGTCCGAACAGCCAAAAGTTTGTAACCAACCCGACGCCAATTTGGGGCGACTGTTCCATTTTCGACTTTTCGCTTCCGCAAAACGGACATGTCAATGCAACTAAAATCATTCTTGTTTCCTCTTTAACCTCTTTCTGACTAGCTTAAAATAATAGACCAGATAAGAAAAAAGTCGTCAAGGCAATAACTTCGGGACATAACCGAAAAGTAACGAAATTTGAATTTTCAGAAAAGAATAGGTTGTTAGAAATGCCTCGTTGAAAATGATTGAATGTGACAATTCTTTTGTTCCTCACCTGTTATTTTAACGCTTTTTCAAATTCGCCAAGCGTTACGCAATCGTAAGCAAAATCCGCCAATTCTTCAAGTTTTTCAAGATCGGCGATTGAAAGAATTCGTTTTTCAATTTTTGAAGGGACCCCCTTAAAACGTTTGCTCAACGTGCGCAAAATAGCTTGTTTGATTCCTTGTTCAATTCCTTTCTCAATCCCTTGTTCAATCCCTTGTTCAATCCCTTTCTCAATTCCTTCTTCAATAAGTTGATCGAAAGCTGATAGCGACATAACTTTTACTCCTTCTTTTTCAACAAAGGTTTTTACGTTTTTGTAATCTTCATCAGTAAAATATTTTCCACTCAAGAGCAGATAGTATAAATCATTCAGCCATTCCTGCAATATTTCCGATTCGTCAAAATACGGCTTCAACAACTCGAAAACCTCCATCATAATTTTCACGGCGTCTTTACTGAACGCCGCCTGCAAAACCATAAGAAACGCTCGCAATAAAATATCTTGCGGCATTTCGTCTTTGCCAAGCGGCGTCACGTCAAACAAAAGAGCGTTCATATTCAACGTGAATTGCTCCAGCCCCTTGATAACGCGAACCAGTTTCATCAATTCCGTCGGCGACGTAAACTTTTTATCGCCGTGATGGAAAATTAC
>JAISZO010000192.1 GCA_031269105.1 Planctomycetaceae bacterium
CGCTCAATCGAACAATATAAATTTTTTTCATCGCGAAACCTCCGTGTGTTGAAACGATCAACATACCAGATTTCGCAAATTCAGAACACCCCAATTTCTAAATATTACAAGGCACTAGTCTGATTCTGCGAAACGCCCAATTCTGGGCTTGAAAATGAACCAGTTGTGGTTAAATCTGGTTTTAGCATTGTGAATCTCCTTTTAAAAGGTTTTTTTGATTTTGAATTGACAAAAATCACAGCAACTTTGTCAATTCAGTAAAGTGTATTAATCTTTATTATGCGCAAATAATCCGAACGTCAACAGGAATCTTTCAATTTTCTGAAAATTCAGGAAATTATTTTTTTATTATTCTTTTTTCACTACGAAACCGCAATTTTTTTTACCACGAAGAAATGAAGAATCGAGAAGTTTCACGAAGGTTTTTAGTGTTGAAAAATAAAACTTTGTGTCTTGGCGCCTTTGTGAGAAACAAATATAAAGTCATTTCTCACACAAAGGCATGGAGTCGCAAAGGAGAGTTTCCTTCAACTAAAACTTTGCGTCTCCGTGAGAAACAAATATAAAGTCATTTCAGTATAAAAAACAATCTGTTGCGTCTTTGGCTATTGAGATTATTTTGTAAGAAAAATAAGGTAAAAATAAGGTTTTGTTTTGACGTCGAAAAATCTAAAATATTTGCGGAGATACTTTTGCAGTTTCACTGAGGGATTTTCGGGCGTCTCCTTGTATTTTTCCCGAATGTTTGTTATCCTATCGTTTTGTAAGGTCGCGCTATTTTTGACGTCTTATTTACGCATAGGCGCTGAATAAAATGAATGTCAATCTTCAATCTTGGGAATTTTGTTTAAAAATATTTCACGGCGAAAAATCAATATGAGTTATTGGCAAAACAAAGTCGTTGTTATCACAGGCGGGTCAAGCGGTTTGGGACGGATTATCGCCGAAACATTCGGTAATGCCGGTTCGCGGCTTGCGATTGTTGCTCTTGAAAAAAACGACGTTCAACGTACGGCGGAAGAGATGACGGCGGCGGGAATTGAAACGCTTCCTCTTTGCGCGGATATTACCAAACAAGACGACGTGATTCGCGTATTCCGCGAGATTGCCGAGCGCTTCGGACAAATTCATGCGTTGGTCAACAACGCCGGACGTTCTATGCGCGGACGCGTTCTCGAAACCGCGCCGGAACAATTTCAATCGCTCTTTGACTTGAACGTTCTCGGTACGATTCGTTGTACGCAAGCCGCGGCGTCGCATCTTCGGAAAACAAAAGGACACATTGTTAATATGGGTTCGCTTGCGGCAAAAAGCGCGTCGCGCTGGGTGGGAGCGTATCCGGTTTCCAAATTTGCCGTCGCCGCGTTTTCGCAACAGCTGCGTCTTGAACTCGCGCCGGATGGAATACATACGTTGTTCGTTTGTCCCGGTCCGATTCAGCGCGATTCGGAACGTTTGTATCAATTGGAAGGAACGGAAGAGATTCCCGAAAACGCTTTAAAACCCGGCGCGGGCGTGAAAGTCGGAAAAATTTCTCCGCAATATCTTGCCGCGAAAATTCTTAAAGCGTGCGAAAAACGCAAACCGGAACTCGTTATTCCCGCGCGGGCGAGACTTTTATTCGCTATCGCGCAACTCTGCCCGTCGCTCGGCGATTGGCTTGTCTTGAAAAATACGTAAACGTTGCTATTTTTTACTTCTTATTTGTAACAGCGACGTCGCGTCAAGTACCATACTAAACAAAAGCGGGATAACGAACAGCGTGAAAATCGTCGCCAATGAAAGTCCGCCAACCACGACAGCGCCCAGACTTCGGTACAATTCGCTTCCTGCGCCAGGGGCAAGAACAAGCGGCAACATACCGAAAACCGTTGTCATTGTCGTCATAAAAATCGGACGTAATCGCGTTCGCACCGATTCGCAAATCGCCTCTTGCGGAGTCATCGGTTCAATCGCGTCTTCCTCCGATTCTCCAAAACCGCGCATAAAATTCAACGATTGCGCGATAAGCAGAATCGCGTTGTTCACGACCGTTCCAATCAAAATGACAAATCCAAGCATCGAAAGCGTATCAAGCTGCTGCGTCGGATCAAGATAATGCACCCAAGCGAGACCGAGAAAACCGCCGACCGTCGCCAACGGAACCGTGAACATAATGACCAACGGATAGAGAAAGTGTTCAAAGCACGCCGCCATGAGCAGATAAGTAATAAGCAACGCGATAAACATGCGGCTTGTGATAAGAGACAGAATCGAAGAAAGATTAACCCCCGTCCATTTGCCAAGCAGCGCGGCTTGCGTTTGTGAAAGTTTATCGGCGTTTCCGGCAAGCGCTGCGCGGACGTCCGATCCCATTTCTCCCGCCTGACGACATTCGTCGATGACTTTGAACATTTCCGCCTGCGCCGCTTCGAGCGCAACGTTTTCCGCCGGAGTTACGGTCAACTGAATGCAGCGTTCTTGTTCCAAGCGCCGGATTTGCTGCGACGCATTCGCCGGAATAAACGCGACAACGTCCGAAAGCGGCAACGTCATCACACGTCCGTCCGAATCGATAATCGCAATCGGCAACGCGCCAACTTCATCCGGCGTCAGCGGAATATCCGGGTCGCGGATAATGTTCAAGTCGATGTTGTCGCCTTCGTGATTGAAATCGCCGACATGCATGCCGTCGATCATTGCGCGTCCCGCCGCCGCAATTTCGCTGACGCTGATACCAAGTTCCTTCGCGCGAACCTGATTAACAACGACCTGAATTTCAGGACCGGAAAGATTGTAATTCGACGGATTCGTCCGTACCGCCGCCTGACTGAATTTAGCAATCAACCGTTTTTCTAACGCCGCCGCCGTCGCGCGCAAACGGTTGTTGTCAAACGCGGAAATCTCAATTTGCACGGAGTTCGCATTTCCGGCGCGCCGCCCGAACAGCGACGTTTGCTGCGCCATACCGCGACAGCCGGGAATTGAATTTAAAGCGTAATTCAAAACGTGAATCAACGGCTGCGCGTGTTCTTCGTCTTTACAGGTCAGCATCGCAAAAACAAAGTTCGGACTGAGCAAAATCGACGATTGATTGATCGGATAAACAACTTCAATCGGCTTGCCGGTGCGCATATCGATCAAGCGATCTTTCTTCGCCTGCGCCGAAGATTCCTCTATCGTTTTCGCGTCTCGGTACGGCTTGAGAATTTCCATAATCCGGTGTCCGATGAGCATGTTTTCTTTAAGCGAATACGACGGCGGAAGATTCATGAAACCGTTCACCATATTTCTGTTACCGCTCGGCAGATAACTTGCCGGCGGTTTCATCGTATAACAAAGAAAACACGAAACGGCGGCAATGACAGCCACAATGATTCCCCGCAGCCAAAACGCCGCGACATTCCGTTGAATCAGCCAGAAAATAAACTTGGAATAAAAATCTCCTAACCTGCTGAAAAACGGCGCGATTCCGAACAGCGATTTTGTCCATCGAGTCATCGGATTGCGTTTTTTCGTCGTCTCTTTTAAAAAGAAACGCGCCAACATCGGAACAACCGTAATTGCTACAATCAAAGAAATCGACACGGCGGCGGAAATCGCCAGCGCGATGTCGTAAAACAACTGTCCCGTTTCTTCTTGAATCGTCAAAACCGGAGCGAAAACGACAACCGTTGTCAGCGTCGAACTGAGAATCGCGCCCCAAACTTCTTTCGTTCCGTCATACGACGCTTTGAGCGGCGTTTTGCCCAAGTGCAAATGCCGATCAATGTTTTCCAGCACGACAATCGCGTTATCCACGACCATGCCGATAGCGAATGTTAATCCGGCAAGCGAAATTACGTTCAAGTTTCGTCCCAAAACGTACATAGCAATAAACGTGCCGATGGTGGAAATCGGAATCGCAAGCGAAATCACGAGCGTTGGTCTTACGCTTCGCAAAAATAAAAGCAGAATCAAAATCGCGAGAAAACCGCCTACGTACATATTTTCCCAAACGAGTCCCACCGCGCTGTTGATGTACGTCGAGTCGTCGTGAATCAGCGTAAAACGGATTTTGTGTTTGTCGTTTTCATAACTTTTCACAAGACCGCCGTCGTCCTGCAACGCTTTGAGTTCCTTTTTAACCGCGTTCATAATCGTGAGAACGTTTTTTCCTGTTTCCCGCTGAATCATCATCGTCATATTTGGCATGCCGTTGCTTTCGGAAAAGAATATCTGTTTGGCAAGAACAAATTCGACATGAGCAATATCTTCGATATAAACCGGCGAACCGTTATCAAATTTGACAATCGTTTGTTTCAGCGGTTCTAACGATTCAAAACGTCCCAGAATCCGAAAACGCATATCGAGCCGCCCGCTTTCGATATCGCCGCCGGATTCGTTGACGTTATCGGCGCGGAGAACGTTTCGCAATTGTTCGACGGTAATTCCGTTTAACGCCAGTACATTCGGATCAAATCGCACCTGCACTTCGTGTTCCCGACCGCCGCGGACGTCCGCCTGCGACACGCCCGGAATCCGTTCGATACGCGGTTTGACGTAACGGTCGGCGTAGTCGAAAAAGTCGGCGATTTGAAATTTCGGATCGGGCGATTCGGTCGTAATTCGCACAATGCCGATAGCTTCTTCCGATTCGGAACTCGACGCGCGGATAACCGGACGATCCACATCGTCGGGATAACTCGGCACTTCGTCGAGTAAATTGGACACGTCCTGCACGGCGCGGTCGATGTTGTATCCGACCTGAAATTCCAGATTGATGCTCGCTTCGCCTAACCGCGCAAACGAGGTCATTTTGTAAAGTCCTTGAATCGTTTTGAGATGCTTTTCCTGTTCAAGAATGATCGACTGCTCGACTTCTTCAGGACTTCGACCGGGCCACGTTGTCCGAACAGTAACAAGCGGACGATCAATATCCGGCGTCAACTGAATCGGCACCGCCATTAACGCAATGATTCCAAACAACACGGCAAGAATCACGCAAACCAATATCTTAACAGGATTATTCAGCGAAAATTTAATGAGGTCCATGAGGAAGGCGTAAAACTAAAAGTTAAAAGGTAGGAAAATTGATCGCGTCAAAGCGCTAAACGTAAGCAAGCGGAAATTAAGCGCTTCCGTCGATTTTTTTGGGGGCGAAAAGCATGTCTTGTTTTCTCATTTCTCCCCGCTTTCAAGAACGGAGCAATTTCAAAAAACATAGACTTCTATAGAAGTATTATACATTGTATTTTCCGAAAAACAACCTCAAAGGTTATTTTTTGAACGCAATATTTGATTGTTCGTTTGTTCTTTTTTCCGCTTTTGAATCTATTCGTCGGCGTAATGATCAAACGGTCGGCGACGCGCTTTGCGGAAATAAAAAGTGAAAAGTTGGAGAAATGAGAAGTTATTAGAGAACAGCTACGGCGTTTGCAAGAATTTTTCCCAGTTCTGTTCGCTGTAGATGACGTCTTGCTGAAACGCTTTCGCCATTTGAAAACGCCGAAACAGAATTTGCGCCTGATTCATCGTTTTTTGAACATTTTCAGAACTGTTTTGATGTTGATAAACTTTCGCTAGTTGCAAATACGCCTGCAAAACGTCCGGGTGATTCATGTATCGAGCAATCGTCCTGCGGTTTTCGCGGACGGCGTCGTCGTAATGATCCGGTCCCATTTCGTCAAAAATCCGTCCTATCAGCAAAAACGTATTCCGCAACATGCGCTTTTCCGCCGAGTCCAAACCGATTTGTTCGTCTTGTTGCAACAATAACGTCCGCGATTCCTGTAGATGATTCAAGGCGTCTTGACGCAAAAGTGACGCCGTCTGCAACGTCGTTTCTTGCTGATGTTTTAACGTATCATGTTTCGCTTGACTTTCCAGTTCGCTTACATGATTCAAATTGGATATGGCGATCAGATAATGCGATTCGGCGACTCGTTTGTCGTCGGGATACAACGCAATCGCGCTTTCCAGCGTTTCTACCGCTTTATCATGATTTCCCAAATTTATAGATGCGCGTCCAAGTTCATACAGCGAATTGCGATAGACTTCGGAATCAGGAGCGTACTTGCCGTTCAAATTCAAAATTAATAAATCGACGGCGCGATTCCATTCTTTTTTTTCTTCCAACGCATAAACCAGCGCTAATCGCGTTTCCTCCGCAATCGGATCGTCGGGGTAAGCCGCCGCAACGTTCTCTAATTCCTCAACCGCTTCGTCAATCGCGTCCATTTCAAACAACATCGAACCAATATAATAACGCGATAACGCCTGACGCGTGACGATATCGCTTTCGAGAAACTGCCGATACATCGTAATCGCTTGCGGAAAATCGCGTCCTTTCCGCAAATATTCCGCGCTGTTCCAAACGTTGGTCAGATATTCCGATTCGGCAAACGTCCATTGCGATAACGTTCTATACCATTTTCCCGCAAGCTGATATTTTTTTTGGGCTTCGGCGTCGAGCGTCCGGCGTTCTTCCAACGGTTTTCCTTCCGCGCGTTCGGCGATTTGGTCGCCCCATTGAGAATAAAGCGACGAAAACAATCGCGCCTGCATTTCTTCCGCGAGCAGCCGTTGAAAATAAAAAAGAATTTCTTCCGCCATCTCAAATTGCGACTTATTGATCAATCTTTGAATTTCCGTAATTCCCACCTGCGTCATGTCGGAAACCGGCAACCGAGCGCCGGTTTCCGCGTTGTGTTGGTCAAGCATTTGAAAAAAAAGTTCCAGCGACGCCAAACCGTCCTGCGGATTGTTACGAATGATATGTTCAATGTATCCCCAACGAAATTGCGCCGCAATCGCTTCAGGAGCGCCGGGAAACGTTCTCGCAACGGCTTTGTATTCTAATTGCGCGCGATCGTAGTCGCCTAACTGTTCGTAACAATGGGCTTCCTGAAACGCCGCCTTGCGATACCATTCCAATAATTCAGAATCGTGCGTCTTCACGTTTTCAAAATGCCGAATCGCCTCCTGAAGACGTTGTTTGTTTAACGTTCGCCAGGATTGAACGACCTTTTCTTTGGAGACGTTTGATTGCAGATTGTTTTTTTCGTCCGCGTTTTCTTCTCCGACGTAAACAATCGGCTGGATTGTCGGCGGGCGAATGTTGCGAATCGTTTCGATTCGTAACGATAAAGATTCCGTTTCGTTCGACGGAATCGGCTTTTTTTTCCATTCTTTTTCGAGAAGACGCAACTCTTCCTTCGGCACGCCAAGCCGCGTTGATTGTTCCAGACGTTCCGCCCGCGACAAATACGCCGCCGCTTGCAATCGGGCGATTTCTCCGAGCGCAAATTCCCGCCGCACAATAAAGCGCTGCGTTTCCGGAACCTGCGCGACGCCCCGCTCCGCGTCTTCAATGCGTTTCTGTTTCACGTAAACAAACACGCGAAGCATCGCCGCGTTTTGTTGTTCCACTTTTAACGCGGGCGGTAATTCGTCAAAACGTTGAAGATAATCGAGAGATTTTCCCAAATCGGGATTTGGCGAAGAATAATACGCATTCGCCAAATACCAAGCGATATTTTTCTTGCGTGGAGAATTTTTCAAAAGCGCCGTTTCCAGATTTTTGACGGCGTCGGTATAATTTCCGTATTCTAACTGCGACTTTCCCAAATAATAATAACCGTCCGCCTCGCGTCCGGGAATAAATCCGAGTTGTTCCGATTCCGCTAAAGCGTCCGCCGCGTTTTTATAAAACGGTTTTTTGTCGCGAAGACGCGATTGATCCACCAACTCGCAAGTCGCGACGCCGTAAACGAAAGCCGCCGTTCTCCGTTTTTGCGTCTCGTTTTTTTGAGCGAACCGAAGAACGCTTTGAGCGTACTGCCGCGCATTTTCAAACGCCCCGAAATCCATCGCATGAACCGCCATTTCCTCTGTCGGACGCCGCATTTCCATCACCCAAACGCTCAAGCTGATAATAAGACATCCCAAACCAAGCGCCGTCGCCGCCGTCGCAAAAATGGTAACGAACAAACGTCGCGGACGCGCCCACGATTGCGCGCGAAGAAATAACGCCCGAAATCCGCGCGCCGATTCGCCGCCCTCGTCTTCATCGTTTTCGCCCAACAAACGGTTTTGACGCTTGGAGAGTTTTTCATCTTCCTCGTCGTCTCTATTTTTGGAAAGCGCCATTGTCGCCTATCGATTGCAATTTTTCAGAAAATCCCCAATACCCGCCGAGCGGGAATTATAACAAAGGTATTCGACCAGTACAAGATTGATTCAATCGCACGTTTTTTCACCGCGAAAGAACGAAAAAAAGCGAAAAGAGAAAAATAAGAACGTCTCTTGAATTTTTTATCAATGTTTGTTATAATAAACTTTCTATGTTTTTGTTGATTTCTCGCCAGTACAATGAAACGGATACTTTATGAAATACGCAATTATTATTCCTGACGGATGCGCCGACAATCCCGACGACTTTCCTAATCAAATGACTCCGCTGCGAGCCGCAAATATCCCGAATATGGACGCGCTGGCGCGTCATGGAATCGTCGGACAATCGCAAAACGTGCCGCCGGAGTTGCCGCCGGGTTCGGATGTGGCGACGCTCAGTTTACTCGGTTATAATCCGCGCGAGGCGTACACGGGGCGCGCGCCGTTGGAAGCGGTTGCGCAAGGGATTCCGCTTGGCGAACACGATTGGGCGGTGCGGTGCAATCTCGTTACGATTACCGACAACATCATGCGAAGTTTTACCGCCGGACATATCGCCAGCGAAGAAGCCGCCGCGCTCTTAAATTCGACCGGTCGAGAGATTGCGAACGCGGTTTGCCGCGAAAAAAACGACGCGGCGGACAAAATTGAATTTTTTCCCGGAGTCAGCTATCGGAATTTGATGTTGTATCGCAGCGTCGCGAACGATTCGCCGTTTGACGCGACAACGCAAACTTTGCCGCCTCACGATTATTCCGATCAAGACGTTACTCCCGCGACGCCGCGCGGAAAAGGAAGTGATTTATTATTAACGTTGATGAAAGCAAGCGAGCGCTTGTTCGCCGAGCATCCGGTCAACCGCAAGCGAATCGAAGCGGGAAAACTTCCGGCAACGCAATGTTGGCTTTGGGGACTCGGCAAGCGTCCGAATTTGATTCCGTTTGCCGAGCGGTTTTTCGGAGTTCGCGGCGCAATGATTTCCGCCGTAGATTTGTTGGCGGGAATCGCGGCGTTGTTACAATGGGATCGCGTGCAAACGCCGGGAATCACCGGCTATATCGACACCGATTACAACGCGAAAGGAAAATACGCGGCGGCGGCTCTCGATAAATATGATTTAATTTGCGTGCATGTCGAAGCGCCCGACGAAGCGTCGCACGAAGGGAGTTTTGAGAAAAAGACGCAGGCGTTGCAAGATATTGACGCGAAAGTTGTACCGCCGATTGTCGAGAAATTGAAATCGTTTGACGATTGGCGTCTTTTGATTTCGCCGGATCACCCCACGCAAATTTCGACCAAAACGCATTCGCACGGCGCGGTTCCCTGGATTGTTGCCGGAAGCGATATTCCAGCGCGACATTCCGGCGATTACAATGAATTAACCGCCGCGCAAAGTCCGTATCGCTTTCCGCGCGGCTGGGAATTAATGAATTGGTTCATTGCGGGAAAATAATGTCAGAATGGTTTTTTCGTGCGCGGGTCGCGTCTTTCCGAGCGAGCGCGGGAGAGTAAACGTAAATCGCGAGGAAACCTTTTTAACCCGCCGGCTACTGACTGGGAGAGTATCAACGATCAACGCATTATGGATACGTCAAGGAGTTCCGCAAAGCGAGCGGATGAAGTCTCTACTTGACGCCTTTTCGTTTTTCTTATATGATTATTGACGTCGTGGTGTTGGCGTCTCTAAAATACAATATCTTGCGTTTAGAGAGAATAGGGAATCTGGTGATGCGATGATTATTTCGTATAATCCAGAACGGTCCTCGCCGCTGTGATTGGAACGACGGCGCGTTGACGAGCGCTGTCGGCAAATTTTCATTCATTAGATACAAATACAATGCTTGTCTGAATCGCCATTTTCGTTTGACGAAGAGAAGGCGCGAAAATTTGTTCCAAAAGTCAGAAGACCTGCCAACGCCTCATTGCCGCTTGCTTACGAGTCGATGAGCAAAAGCAAAAAACGTCGCTGTGCGCAAACGAAATGCGCGGGCGTTGTATGCAATAATTTTAACCCCAAACGGAAATGAAATTATGAGTCTCACTGAAATCCTATCTCCAAATATCCCTACTGCAATCGTATCTTCCAATATTCGCACCGCGTCGATTGTTAAACGCGACGGTCGCACGACGCCGTTTTGTCTCGACAAAATTGCGTCGGCGATTCAAAAGGCGTTTCATGCTTGCGGCGGCGACCGCGATGAAAAATACCTGTTGCAATTGGCTCAACAGGTTGACGATCAATTGACCGGTCAAAATATTGCGCAACCGACCGTCGAGCAAGTTCAAGACGTCGTTGAGCGGGTCTTAATAGAAAACGGGCATGTCCGCACGGCGAAGGCGTACATGCTTTATCGCGCCGAACGCACCCGCATTCGCGAACGCAATACGCGGCTCATGAAAACGTATGAAGATATTACGTTCAAATCGTCGAAGGAGAGCGAAATCAAGCGGGAAAACGCGAACGTCAACGGCGATACCGCGATGGGTACGATGCTCAAATACGGCAGCGAAGGAGCGAAGCAGTTTTACGAAATGTTCGTCCTCAATCCCAAACATGCCGCCGCGCATCGCGACGGCGATATACACATTCACGACCTCGACTTTCTTACGATGACAACCACTTGTTGTCAGATTGATTTGCTTAAACTCTTTCAAGGCGGTTTTTGCACCGGTCACGGCGTTCTTCGCGAACCCAACGATATTCAAAGTTATTCGGCTCTTGCGTGTATTGCGATTCAGTCGAATCAGAACGATCAACACGGCGGTCAGAGTATTGTCAATTTCGATTATGGTCTTGCTCCCGGCGTCGCCAAAACGTTTTGTAAGTTGTACAGCCAGAATCTTGCGAAGGGATTGCGTTTGCTGACCGGTTATGAAAACGCCGATGAGAAAATCAAGTCGCTACAAAAAACATTGCTCGACGCCGGTTACGTTCTCCGTCTTGAAGAAAACGAAGATTACTGCAATGCCGAACTTCGCCGTCTCGCCGACGAAGGTTTTGAAAGCGACGTCGTTTGCCGTTGCCAACAATTCGCTTTGGAGACGTCGCTCGTTGAAATTGATCGCGCAACGTTTCAAGCGATGGAGGCGCTTGTTCACAATCTCAACACGATGCATTCGCGAGCCGGCGCTCAAACTCCGTTTTCGTCGATCAACTACGGCATGGATACGTCTCCCGAAGGGCGTATGGTTTCAAAAAATATTTTACTTGCCCATGAACGCGGTCTCGGCGGCGGCGAAACGCCGATCTTCCCGATTCATGTTTTTCGCGTAAAAACCGGCGTCAATTGTTGCGCAGGCGAACCGAATTACGATCTTTTTCAGCTCGCTTGCCGCGTCAGCGCGAAACGTTTGTTTCCGAACTTTGCATTTCAGGACGCTCCGTTTAATCTCAAGTATTACGTCCCCGGCAAACCCGAAACGGAAATTGCTTACATGGGTTGTCGTACTCGCGTTATTGGTAACGTGTATGATCCCAGCCGCGAAATCTGTCCCGGTCGCGGCAATCTCAGTTTTACGTCTATTAATCTCCCTCGTATCGCCATCAAATCGCACGGCAACATCAATTGGTTTTTCGAAGAACTTGACCGCAAAATTGACCTTTGCGTCGAACAACTCCTGGAACGTTTTGAAATTCAGGCGTCAAAAAAAGTTCGCAATTACCCGTTTCTTATGGGCGAAGGCGTTTGGATCGACGCCGAAAATCTTGCTCCCGACGACGAAGTTCGCGAAGCGCTGAAACATGGCACGCTTTCCGTCGGTTTCATCGGACTTGCCGAAACGCTTACCGCTCTGATGGGAAGCCATCACGGCGAAAGCGAAAAAGCTCAAAATCTCGGCGTCGAGATTATTTCCTACATGCGCAGCGTTCTTGACGTCGTTAGTAAAAAACGCAAACTTAATTTTACGCTTATCGCAACGCCGGCGGAGGGATTGGCAGGTCGTTTTGTCCGCATCGACCGCGAACAATACGGCGTCGTCAAAAACGTTACCGACCGCGAATATTATACTAACAGCTTTCATGTTCCCGTTTATTATCCGATCACTATCGCCGAAAAAATCCGCATCGAAGCCCCGTATCACGCCTTGACCAACGCGGGACATATCACGTATGTCGAAGTGGACGGCGACCTGACGAATAATCTTGAAGCGTTCGAGAAAATCATTCATTTTATGCGTCAATCCGGCGTCGGTTACGGGTCCGTCAATCACCCCATTGACCGCGATACCGTTTGCGGCTACACCGGCGTGATTAAAGAGAAATGTCCCCAATGCGGTCGCGAAGAAGAAAATATCCCATTCGAGCGTATTCGCCGCATCACCGGCTACCTTGTCGGCGCTCTTGACCGCTTCAACAGCGCCAAACGTAGCGAAGTCAACGACCGCGTTTTACATCAACCCAACATTGAATCCTCATGTCCAAAATCCGCATCGCAGGCGTCGTCCCTGAATCAATAACCGACGGTCCCGGCGTCCGCTTTACGATCTTCACGCAAGGATGTCCGCGGCGTTGTCCCGGCTGCCATAATCCGCAAACGCACGATCCGAACGGCGGTTATGAAATCGACGCGGACGAAATTTTGGCGAGGATCAAAAACAATCCGTTGCTTGACGGCGTTACTTTCAGCGGCGGCGAACCGTTTTTACAAGCGTCTCCGCTTGCCGACCTTGCCCAACGTCTCCGCGAGCTTGACCTTACGGTTGTTACTTACACCGGTTACCGGTATGAAGAACTCTTGGCGGCAAATCGACCGGATTGGTTGGCGTTACTCAACGAAACGGATATACTGATTGACGGACCGTTTATGCAAGAACAAACGCCCGCAACGTTACTCTTTCGCGGTTCAAGCAACCAGAGAGTCATTGTCCTGAGGGAAGTGCGCGAAAAACAACCTTATTCCTTCATTTAAGATTGCACAGACAATACAAAGAGGAGAAATAAGGTTTGGTTTTTATACAAAATTTTTTGCTATTGAGGTTGTTTTGTTAAAAAAATCAGGCGATTGAAATAGCGTAAAATAAACATACCGCGATAGATTTTACGGCAAAATAACCATCGTCCATGCGGTTAATGTAAGTCATTCGTAAAATTACGGAGCGTTGAACACATCGCCGTTCCTACGGTTTACCAAGCAGCAGCGCCACAAATGCGTCAATTTCGTTGGCAATAAATCTCACCGAATCATCCACAAACTGCGCATTCAAGCCGCCAGGGGGATAGACCAGAAATCCGCTCAGGGAACTTTTGACTTGCAGTTTGCCATTTTTGTACTCGACTCTGCCGACGTCGGATAACGGGTTACCATTCAGCGGGCGGCAAGGAGGAAACGGATTGGCTTTCGTTGGGGCGACCCTCCCTAGAGGATACGAATAGAACCATTCCTTCCTGGACGCCACGCTCCGTCGCTAAAAACGCTATATTCAGATCGTATTTGAAAAACCAACCGGTTCGGCATTCCGAGCAGATGTGTTTTCTCCATAAAAAGAACCCGATTTTGTCCGGAGTATTTTTATCGTAGAAAGCGCCCCATTCCGACCTATCATCAAAACGCCTATTGCCCTCCGTATCCCACTCAAATGGATGGGAACGCTGCAAACCGGCATAATGCAATCGGGCGGCTTGGAATTCATTGGGTTTGCCTACCGCCGGAAACGTTGAACCCGGATGCGTTAGCGGATCGGCAATATGTGCGCTTGGACAAAGATAGGTTGAAATAGGCGTTTGCACCGCTTGCCGGTTATCAGGATGGTCAATCCACAAATTCGAATTGTAGGAGGCATAGACGCCCGACTGTTCTATAAACGGAAGGATAAACAATCCCCATCCGGCTTCTTTACCAACATCATTGGGAGTGCTGGCGCTCTTGTCGGGTTGCTTGGTACTGCTGGGAACTGACGGATCATTGGGGTCGGGGTTTACATAGATACGAGGAGCGTTAAGTTGCGCTACAGCCGGATCCCTACGTCCAATATGTCCCGGCGGAAAAGTGCCGTACGTTGTGTAATAGTTGTGATGTCCGAGACCAATTTGGCGCAAATTGTTCCAGCAACTTATCCGGCGTGCCGCTTCGCGCGCCATTTGAACGGCTGGCAACAGAATAGCGATCAACATGCCGATAATCGCAATAACAACGAGTAACTCAACAAGGGTAAAGCCAAAATATTTTCTCATAAATACAATTAAAGAGGATAAGGATTTAGATGAAATTTGTTTAATAAAGAAACAAAAGGGTAGTTAATAGTGAATAATGTCGCAAGCGTGATTTTAATCACACGGTTAATCGTACGCTTGCGGCATTTTCACTATATTAACTACTTTCGTGCCGATCACGGCTCTGTAACGTTAGGTACTGGTAAGTATGAATGTTAAATCATCAACGAAAAATAACACGGATTATTGAACGCCCCAGTATCCAAAACTATACTGGTACCGTCAAATGCAAAACGCAATTCCGTTACGCCTTCCCATTCTTCATCAAAAGGAATCGACGTCCAACCTATCAAATTCGATAGCCGAACTGTTTTTTGAGTTATCCAATAATCATTGTCGGTATCCGTTCACGGCGTTTACGCCGTGAAGTTTGAAAATTGACATTGTTGAAATGCTAAAAATGGTGTAAAATATGGTTTATGGACGGTAAGGACAGGATCATCGCCCAACTGCAAAGCGAAAACATGGCGCTGAAAGAGCTGGTCAAGCAACTTCAGGAACGCATCGCCGTGCTCGAAAAGAATTCGTCGAATTCCTCGAAA
>JAISZO010000267.1 GCA_031269105.1 Planctomycetaceae bacterium
ATTGCGATTATCGGAGTTTTAATCGCGCTGTTATTGCCCGCGGTTCAAGCGGCACGCGAAGCCGCAAGAAGAATGCAGTGCGCCAACCATCAGAAACAATGGTGTCTGGCGTTACACAATCACCACGACGCATTTAACGTTTTGCCGCCGCATGGCTTGAAGTATGCCAAGGGAAACGACGTCATTAAAAACTACGAAGGGACTAGCGCTTTGTCGCGGGTATTGCCCTTTATTGAAGCGGCAAACGTTTCCAACGGCTACGATTTTTCTCAAGCTTATTTTTGGGGTACAGGTTCGTCAACGAACCCTTATTACAATGATTTGAAAAAAATTTATTTGAGTATTTTTGTTTGTCCCAGCGATGGCGAAGTTCCGACTTCACAGGGAGATAATATTGCTCCCACAAGCTATCTCGTTTGCACCGGTTCTGCAACGGGACAAAACTCTCGTTTTCAGCCGGACGTCGCTCAGGATAGTTACCGCACGGACGGCGCGTTCTATCTCGGTAATAATTCGCCCGCAGCGGAAGATAAGAAAGGGAATATCGGTTTAGAAGCAATGACGGACGGAACAAGCAATACAATGATTCTTTCCGAAGGGCTTTACGGCGGAAATATTAAGGCAAGCCAAGATTTTTCTGGAATGTCCGCGTCGGAACGCAGTAAAATATATCAGCGCGTCATCTTTGATTACGATACGAGAGGTTCTGACACGGTAGGAGATACGGGAGATTTTAATATGGATATGGCTGCATATTCGGCGACAAGAACCCATGCAGGAACGAAACAGGAACGTTGCGAGGGATGGTTGTTAGTACGTTGGGGTTGCACAACCTATTCAGGATATTTAACTCCCAATCAAAAAGACGCCGGTAATTACTGGGCGAAAACCGGTTCCAAGAAGATTGCGTTTCTCGGCGCGAGAAGTCAACACACTGGCGGCGTGAATGTCGGACTTGGCGACGGAAGCGTTCGTTTTGTGAGCGATACCGTTGATCTCGAAGCATGGCGCGCGGCGTCCACGACAAACGGCGGCGAAATAAAGTCGTTTTGAGAATGTTTGAAGACAATGGAATTATTAGCGGAACTTGCGTTTTTGAATCTCCCCGCTTTTTATGGCGGGGTAAAAAACAAGAATGCGGCAAGTTTTGTTCTCGGCGACAAGTTTTCGGAGAACGAATGCCGCGTCCTGAAAAAATCGACCCCGTCGAAAATAACGCTCAACCGCTGGCGAAATGATAGAACGTCAAAATCAATTGACGCCGGGACCCGGCAAAATAACGTTATCGATTCCACCAACAAAGAACATGCGATGGTGATTCAGAAAGGTCGAACCAGTTTTTTTGCTCTTTCCATCAAAGATAAAACCCAATGGGACATGTATTGCGGAACAGTAATTCCAGTAGTGGAACGTTACGGCAAAACGTTGGAAGTAGAACGTTTCGCCGATAAACCGTTGGGGGCAAAAATTGCGGCGTCAATACGATCGCTCCATTTCGGCGATATTACCGGAATGTCCTCGAAAATTTTGTTCTTTATCCGATGATAGGTATAGCTATATTTTCTTTAAGCCCTCTTTTTGCAATAAAAAACCAAAGATTGACGAGCGTATTTTGTTTGTTAAAATTTGCAAGTTGTTTTTTGTAAAGTAGCGTTTTTCAAAAAACTGCGGCAAGACGAATTGTTTCGTAACCGGCTCGAAAATCTGTACCGGCAATATTTTGCGGCGAAACGTTCTTTCAAACTCAAGCGGTCTTTCCTAGTACGTCGCTTGTGAAATGGCGTGATCGAATTGGCGAAGAAAAGATGAAAGCGCTCGTCGCCGAAACAATACGCACGGCGTTTGAGAATCAATTCGTTTCCTCCAAAGAACTCTCCAAGATCGTTGGCGATACGACGGTTCAAGAAAAAAATATCACGCATCCGACCGACGCAAAACTTCTTTCGCGAGCGATCATTCAATTGGCAAAGCATGTAAACAACACGACGCTTGCCGAGTAACTCAATATTGATACCAAAAAAGAAAACGCCGATTCGCTTGACGCCGCGATGGATTGGTTTCTGCGCGATTTTGCCGTAATTTGGGGGATTTTTCTTCTACTTTGAGAGACAATCCTGCCAAAATGACAGTTTTGCAAGCGCTTTTAAGCCGGAAGTAGCTACGAGTTTGGTAATAAAGTTTCCGTGATAACAAATAATCGCCGCTGGTTTAACAGGTTAAATGGTTAATCTGATTCAACGGGGGATTCGTTTTCAACTTCTTTTGATTGAATGTATTCAATCAAAAGAAGTTTGTTATAAACGACCTGTCTGCCCACGCAAGAACATGGGATATTCCTTCTTTTGGCGCGGTATGATTCCGATACGTCAAGCGCTCTGAGCTCCCAAACACGTCAAACGGTCTTCATTTGCTTTTGGAAATTCGAGATTTCTTATCGTTTTGTTTTTTGTTTGTTTTTGCGTTCAATACGAAAGATGTTTTTTACCGTATGTAGAAATCCTTGTAGAGAAAAAGGAATTCGACATAAAACATTATGCTTTATGGAGTTACGACGGTAGTCATCATACGGGCAAAAATGCTCGTAATAACGCGGGCAAAAAAGAGCGTTACAGTACGTAAAACACGACTTATTAGCCATATTACGCCCCCCAAAAAATACATTCTGCCGAAGTTCAAGAAAATCAAACGCTTTGTTCAACTTTTTCATAGTCGAAACTCTTTCTACATTTTTTAGGTTTTGAAACTAAAACGACAAAATCACCGCGATTTTATCGTTTCAGTTAGTCATTGTGCGTAAATAAGTTTTCTAAATTGGTTTTATTGAGTCGTTCCATTCGTGATGAAAATTGTGCGTTTCGATATTGATATTTTTTCGTTTTTTGTATTTATTTTCGTCGATGACGCAACGCACTTTTAATCCTTTTTCTGTCTTTGTGTTGCTTATCAGATTTACGACGGTCGCCATGTCTTTTAACGGTTGAGCCCGCCAATTTTTACTCATAAACGAAAATAATCGATGTTCAATTTTATTCCACTTACTTGTTCCCGGCGGAAAATGACACGCCGTTATCTC